>JBCCJE010000082.1:0-11320 GCA_039027925.1 Bacteroidota bacterium | reverse complement strand
TTGGTTATTGTTATTGGTTATTGTTATTGGTTATTGTTATTGGTTATTGTTATTGGTTATTGTTATTGGTTATTGTTATTGGTTATTGTTATTGGTTATTGACATTGCTCATTGATATTACCTAAACGGGTTGTGCTTCTAAGATTTGAGCAGCGTGATTTTTGGATTTGACCTTGGTAATCACTTGTTCGATAGTTCCTTCCTCATCAATGATAAAAGTAGTTCGGTGCAGCCCGTCGTATTCTCTACCCATGAATTTCTTTGGTCCCCAAACACCAAACGCTTTTATAGTTTCTAGATCAACATCAGATAATAATGGAAATGGAAGGCTGTGTTTTTTAATGAAGTTTTGGTGCTTTTTCTGAGTGTCAGGACTTACACCCAAAAGTTCGTATCCCTTTTCTTGAAGTACAGCGTAGTTATCTCTGAGGTTACAGGCCTCTACAGTACAAGTTGGAGTATTATCTTGCGGATAAAAGAAAATGATTAATTTTTTTCCCGAAAAATCCTTTAGAGTGATTTGCTCTCCGTTTTCGTTCACGCCCGAAAAGTTAGGTGCTTTATCACCCGCTTTTAAATGAGTCATACTTTGTGGTTTTTATTTTTCTAATAAGTTTAATTTCCAAATAAAAACACCCGCTCATCCAAAAGGTTTTTTAAAAAAGAATAGAGTTTGTTCTAAAACTTACTATCGGATAAATGTTCTCTCAAAAACTTTTTCATTTCCCCGATCATCTTTTACTGCTAGTCGGAAAGTATGTTGGCCCGCAGCAATACTTCCATCAAAACGATGAGTCAACAGATCATTTTTAGCATCGTACTCCATCAGAATCCATTGACCATCTACTGTAGCTTTGTAAGTAAAAGGTTCAATATTTCGAGCTGTTCTAAAATTCTCTTTTACTTTGAAGGTCATTTTGGAATAACCTTTCATATTTGATTTGAATCGGATGGGCGTAATTTTAGGAGGCACCTTATCCACCATGATACAGTAATTGCCGAAGTCTCTCACCTTGGCTTTTAGCTTTCCGTCTTTCCACTTTCCTCCGCAGTTTTGGGGATTTTTTGATTTTCCGCAGTAGGCGATGAATGCTTTTTCTCTGAGGTATTCGGGCAAATTTTTGGGAGCGATCCCTATGTCAAAATACCGATGTGCTGGAGTCTTATAGTCATGCAATTGATGAACCGAAGAATAAACACCAGCAGATTCATCTTTTGCGGAACTGTATTTCAAATACAAATTTTCGTAGAGCGTTCCTTTCTTCATAAAGAGAGACATGCCGTCGGTTTCCACTCGGTTCTCCTCATCAAAGGGTAAAAAGTAATTAAATATATTGGAGGGGGGGGCTTTTACTTCTCCTCTTTTTACCCAGAATTTTAGGATCGTAGTATTGCCTTCTACATCTCTGACGATCATTTCAATTTTACTAGCTTTTCCTTGGTGCAGGTTGATGACTCCACCCTCTATTTGATGACCATAAATAGAAAGATCATTCCCGGGTAACGAAAACATCCGATTGTAGTAACTCTTTTTGCTGACTTGCTCTTCGTAATCCAAGTGGGCATTGATGTACCTCGTCTCATCAAACGCAAAGGTTTCCATTTTAAAATCATAAATGGGTTCATCATCTTGAAACATTTCTAAGGAATAAATGCCATTCCAGTTGGAAGCCCCATTCTGATTATCGTAGGCCTTGAGTGCTAAACCCACTCGCCACGCCCCGATGACTAAAGTATCTTTTCGAACGGAATATTGTCTCCCATTTTTCAACAAACTAAAAGACTGAGTGCGTTGTGTTTCTCTTTTATCGTTGAGGTGATATACTTTAAGTTGGTGAATGCGGGGAGGAATATTGTCTTTCACCTTGATACCGAATAGGAGGGGATTAATTGGTTTTTCCGTTTTAGTATCTCGAATTTCAAAGTGTAAGTGAGGGCCAAACGATCTTCCGGAAAGTCCGAGTTTACCAATACGCTCTCCTTTTTTAAATGTAAATAAATTGTTAGGAGGAAAAATTTCTACTTCGAAAGCCGCTTTTTTTCTTTGAATATTTTTGACGTAATCCTCTACACTTTTTTCAAACTTATACATGTGCGCATACACCGTGGTGTAGCCATTAGGATGAGCGATGTACAGCACCTTCCCGTAGCCGCCCGATTGTATCTTGATTCTACTCACGTAGCCATCGGCAGCGGCGTAGAGGGGTTGTCCAATTTTTCCATCCCGTGCTTTGATGTCAATTCCTGCGTGCAGGTGATTAGGACGTAATTCCCCAAAAGTTCCAGACAGTCGAATCGTTCCGTTGATGGGTGACCGAAAATAATTTTGGGGATATTTTTTTACGTGTTCGGTAGTATCAAAACCAAATAAGAAAATGGAGGTAAGTACCAGTATCAGAAAAAGTCGCATTACATTATTTTTTTTAAAAATGTGGCTGAATCGCTTCGAGTGAGGGAAAACATTTGTCCACATTTTTTACGTCGCTCCGGAATCATTTGTTAGATTTTCCTTGGGCTTATTTTCGAGCATTGAGCCCCAGTTGCCACGTAAAGTTTTCTCAAATTTATTTTTGTCCATGTACTTTTGAAATTCTCGTCGTTGGATGTATTCGCCGCCGAGGCTTTCCAGATGTTTTGTTCTTTGCTGACAATCAATCAGCCAATATCCTAACTCCTCCAACTTCTTTACCAAGGTGATAAAACCAAATTTTGAGGCATTGGAAACAGTGGTAAACATAGATTCTCCGAAGAATATTTTTCCTAAAGAAATGCCGTACAATCCACCAACGATATTGTGATCTTGCCACACTTCAACGGAGTGCGCAAATCCCATTTTATTCAGTTGCGTGTAGGAGACTATCATTTCGTCCGAAATCCACGTTCCGCCGTATTGCCCTTTTCGATACTGCTGCTGGCACATCGTCATCACTTCCTGAAAGTGGGTATCAAAAGTTACCGTAAATTTTTTTTGGTTAAAATACGGACGCATACTTTTGGACACTTTCAACTTATCAGGATACAAAACAAACCGTGGATCTGGCGACCACCACAAAATTGGGTCGTCGGGATTGAACCACGGAAATAACCCCATACTGTAGGCCAATAGCAAACGATCCGTAGAAAGATCACCTCCTACCGCTAGTATCCCATCCTCGTTCGCTAATTCGGGAGATGGAAATGAAAGTTCTTCGGTTAGCCAAAATACGGGCATGGATGGGGTGAGGATTATGAATTATGAATTATGAATGACGCTTGGTCCTACTTATCCCGAATCTTTGGGGCAGGTGGCATTCATTGGAATTAAACTCCAAATTTAAAAAGTCTGCTCGGACTTTAGAAACATTCATAATTCTAAATTCATAACTCTATTCGGTAGAAATATTTTTTGGAGACTTCGAATTAAAAATTTCTCCTACTTTTGTTAAGCAATATGGATTGGACACCACATATTAACGGTTTTAAGGCTTACCTGCTACTCGAACGTTCGCTTAGTGCCAATAGCATTGATGCCTACACCCGTGATGTCGAAAAGTTAGAGCGTTTTTTAATTGCCAACCAATATGACCTCACTCCCGCCGAAGTACAACTGAAAGAATTGGAAGCATTTATTTTTTCTCTCCATAAGGTCGGACTCGGCGCTACTTCGCAAGCTCGAATTATCTCTGGCATCAAAACTTTTTACAAATATCTTTTGCTGGAAGACCTAGTTAACAATGATCCTACGGAATTATTAGAATCACCAAAATTATCTCGAAAAATCCCAGAAGTACTTTCCTACGAAGAGGTGGTTTCCATTTTTGACACGATTGATTTGAGTCATCCACAGGGACATCGAAATCGTGCAATACTGGAAACATTGTACGCCTGTGGATTGCGCGTGAGTGAACTGGTCAATCTAAAATTATCTAACCTGTATCCCGATATTGGTTTTTTAAAAGTTGTTGGAAAAAATAATAAAGAACGATTAGTTCCAATTGGAGAAGATGCTGTTGCACAAATTAATTTTTACGTAAAGAACTATCGCAACCAGCTAAAAAAAATTCAGGAGGAAGATAAAAACGTAGTATTTCTTAATCGTCGAGGAAAGCGACTGACCCGAGTCATGATCTTTATGATTATCAAAGAGACAGCAAAGTTGGCGGGTATTTCAAAAAAAGTAAGTCCACATACTTTCCGTCACTCCTTCGCTACTCACCTCGTGGAGGGTGGTGCTGACTTAAAAGCAGTTCAGGATATGCTCGGTCACGAAAGTATCACGACCACAGAAATTTATACCCATCTCGATACGGAATACTTGAAGGAAACGATCATTATGTTTCATCCAAGGAATAAGCGGAAGGGGTGAGTGCAAGCTAAAAATTTTAAGAAAATGAATGTCTAAAATTTTAACGAACTGACCGCTCATTCCTCTCTCACTTTTAAGAATTAATTAACCCACCGATCATACCCACATCTTAGCAATTCCATTTATTTTTGCGATGCTTAAATCAAAAAATATTGATGCAAAAATACGCACCCCACTTTTTTATTTTAGTTATCCTTAGTGCTTTGCTGGGTTGTGCCAATCAAGGTCAGCTGTCGGGTGGGAAAAAAGATGAACAACCTCCCGTGCTCAATCCTTCGAAATCTACGCCTAACTATCAAACCAATTTTACGAAACAAACCATCATCCTGACTTTTGATGAATGGCTACAATTGAAAGATGTCACCAAGCAGATTATCATTTCTCCACCGCTGAGAAAGAATGGTAATTTTGATATTTCGTTAAAAAAGAAAAGTGTCAGATTTGAGTTTGGGGACGATGAAGTGCTAAGAGAGAATGCCACCTACACGATCAATTTTGGCGACGCCGTTCAAGATTTGACGGAAAGAAATCCAGTCAAAGATTTGCGCTTTGTTTTTTCTACGGGTGATTTTATTGACTCCCTAGAAGTTCAGGGAACAGTCGTGGATGCTTTTGACAAAGAACCAGCCAAAGATGTAATTGTCATGTTATACGATAACCTCGCCGATACCGTAGTGAGAACCGAAAAGCCATTCTACTTTGGGAAAACTGACGATCAAGGAAAATTTATCATAAAAAATGTTCGTGCGGATACTTTCAAAACGTTTGCACTAGTGGACGGGAATGGGAATTATCTGTTCGATAATGTGAAGGAAAAGATTGGTTTTTTGGTTGAACCAATCGTAGTGACGGATTCTACGAAAGTGAATCTATCTTTTCAAATTTTTCAGGAAGATCCTAAGCTACAACTAGGGGAAGAGGACAAAAAAAAGTACGGGAGAATTGCTCTCGGCTTTAACCGAACCATTACGGGAGAAAATATTCAAGTCAATTTTTCCGACGTTCAGCAAAAGACCTATTTAGAAAATAAAAAGGATTCCATTATTCTTTGGTACGATGTTCCGCAGGATACCAGTTGGCAAGTTTTTGTTCAGACGGATACCTCCCGAACAGATACCATAAAAATTTCCAAAATCTCCCGAGCGAAGTTTTTTGAGGATAAAAAATTAGAACCCACTAGGACTATTAATCCCACAACACCGCTAGATGTAAATCCTACGAAAACGCTGAAAATTGAGTTCAAACATCCACTCGAAAAAACCGATACTTCCTTAGTTACTTTACTTGTAGATACTTTGTTAGAAAAAGCAGTACCCCAGTTAATCATTGATTCGACTAATAAAAGAAACCTGATTGTTGAGTATCCATTCAAAGAAAAAGTTCCGTACCAACTACAGATTTTGCCCAACGGCTTAATTGACCTCTACGGACTGACGACTGACACCCTTACCCAAAAATTAAATATCAAAGCAAAATCTGAATTTGGAGATTTGATACTCAAAGTGGTAGATATGCAGCCTGACCGGAGTTACGTATTAGAATTGTTAGATAAATCTGATAAACTGATGGAGACTCTTGTTTTATCTGGAGATACCACCTTCCAAAAGGTGTTTAAATCCATAGAGGCGGGTAAATATTCCGTCAGGATGATCTTGGATAATAACGGAAATGGAAAATGGGACACCGGAAATTATGATAACAAATCACAGCCCGAGCCGTTATTCACTAGGGACTTAGAGGAAGTCAGAGCGGGCTGGGAAGTAGAAGCGTCCGTGTCCGCAGATGAAAAAGTCGGTGCAAAAAAAACTGTACCACCTGCACCTCCTAGTGATCAACCGAGCGTGCCCAAACCAGGAAGAGGAAATTGAAAAAATTGAAAATTCTTAATTCATATGATTTTAAGATCAGAAAATTTAGTAAAAATATACGGTAGCCGAAAGGTTGTAAAAGAGGTATCCATCGAAGTACACCAAGGAGAAATTGTGGGATTGCTAGGGCCTAATGGTGCTGGCAAAACAACAACTTTTTACATGACCGTTGGATTTATCCAACCCAATGCGGGGAAGGTTTATTTGGCAGATGAAAATATTACTAGCCTACCCATGTACAAGCGTGCTCAAAGAGGTATTGGATACTTACCACAAGAGCCTTCTGTCTTTCGCAAGTTGAGTGTTGAAGATAATTTAAGAGCCGTTTTAGAAATGACTGATCTTTCAAAAAAGGAACAAGTAGAAAAAATGGAAAGTCTGATTGATGAATTTCGCTTACACAAAGTGAGAAAAAATTCGGGGGATTCGCTTTCTGGAGGAGAACGCCGAAGAACAGAAATTGCGAGAGCCTTAGCTACTAGCCCGAAGTTTATTTTGTTGGACGAACCGTTTGCCGGCATTGACCCAATTGCGGTAGAGGACATTCAGTACATTGTGGCTAAACTGAAAACTAAAAATATCGGGATTCTCATCACGGATCATAATGTTCAGGAGACACTTTCGATTACGGATCGTGCCTATTTGATGTTTGAAGGATCAATCCTAAAAGCAGGTACTGCCGAGGAATTGGCAGCGGATGAGATGGTTAGGAAGGTTTATCTAGGGAAGAATTTTGAATTGAAACGAAAGGTGATTGACTTGTAACTACTCTTTTTTTCTGGTAATATAAACTCCTAACAAAATCATTCCCATCCCTAAAAAGTGAAAGAACGTGATGGGTTCACCATCAAAAGAGCCAAAGACCAAAGCAATTATCGGAATGAGGTAAGCGACCATCGAAGCAAACAAGGCACTCGTGATTTGGACTAATTTAAAAAAGATAATTGATGCGATCACCGTCCCCGCCAAGGACAAAACAGTAACAGAAAGCAGAGAAGTTATGGCATCGGGATGCGTCTGAATCACTTCTACGAAATCCGAAAAACCTAGATAAATTAATCCCGCAGGAGCTACCAAGCAGTAGGCTGCTGCACTCAGGTTAACCGCTGATATATCTTGAAAATATTTTTGAACGGTATTCACACTCAGCGCATAACACATTGTGCCCAAAATCAAAAAAATAGCGTACCATTGATTGCCGTCGGATGCGATGTCTTTACCTAGTAAAATCAAGCTTGCTGCGCCCACCAATCCTAGCGCAACTCCGATGACGTTGTTGCGCGTCAAAACTAATCCAAAAAATAGAGCACCTTGAATCAAAACAAACAGCGGCGTCAATGAATTTAAAACGCCCGCCACCGAGCTACTCACTTCTGTTTGAGCCAAGGAAAATAAAATAGCGGGGACAGCACTTCCCGCTGATCCGACAATCAATAATTGCTTTATTTTCGTCCAGTCTATTTTTTTGAAATTAAAAATCAAGATAGGTAAAAAGGCAAGTCCAGCTATACCGATGCGCAGGCTAGCTACCTGCAAAGGAGCGAAAGCAAGCAATCCTTTTTTTATCAAAATAAATGAACTCCCCCAAACCAATGCCAGCAAAATCAAAGTAGCGTAACCAATGGAAGAAGTCTCTTTTGCCTTATCAATGGAAGTCAATGTTTTTTTATTTTGAACCAAAAGTAAGTATTTAGATTTTTAAAAAAATTTACGGAGAACCTGCGATAACTTGGACTTAACGCTATACCCATTAAAAGGTTTAGGAACGAAAGATTAATAAAACGCACTTTTTCTCAGTTATTTCTCCCTTTAACTATATATTTGATTTTCACTAAAAAAAATGATTCTATGAAAAAAATACTACTACCTTGGGAGAAGATTCTAAAAAGAAATCCAAGAAGAAAAAACGAAAAAAGAAAAGACGTAAGAAAAAGAAGAATAAAGACTAGCAAGATCAAACATCAAACTTCTTAGCCAACTCCTCCAGCTCAAAAGTCACAAAACACTTTTTACCAGTTGGACTAGAAAACGGCATAGCACACGCAAACAATTTATCTACTAATTCTCGCATTTCTTCTTGCGTCAGGTGTTGTCCTTTTTTGATGGCAGCACTCCGCGCCATGGAGCGAGCGATGTTTTCCTGAATATTTAGATCCAAGGCTTGATTGGATTTGTATTGTTCCAAAAGTTCCTCTATGATTTTTTGCTCGCCCTTTTTGGATTTCAAATCCGCAGGAACACCGTGAACAACGAAGGCATCTTTTCCAAAATCTTGAATATCAAATCCCAACTTGTTAATCTGGGGCAGTAGGTCTTTCAGCGTTTCCGCATCCGCAGGATTCAAGGTGATGGTTTTCGGAAAAAGTTCTTTCTGCGTAGTGGGTTCGTTTTCATTGAGCGTTTCCAAATAATGTTCAAACAAAATTCGCTCGTGCGCCGCTTGCTGATCTACGAGGATGTAGCCGGACTTGATATGGCTTACGATGTAGGTGGAATGAATCTGATAGAGTGGTTTAGTTTCTTTAGAAAAACTCTGCCCCGCATCGTCCATTTCATCTCCACTAGAAATCTTGCTCTCTAACTTAATGGGCTGATCCGAAATTTTTTCTGCTGCTGGTTCGTCAAATTCTTCCAAACCATCGTACATCTTTTTCCAGTTTTGCAGGTTCGAACTATCCAACGGGCTATCGTTTGCTTTGGAAGGAATACGCTCGTAAGTGTCTTGTTTTTGGATGTCACTTCTGGAACTTCCTCCTGCACCTGACCCCGAAGCATCTGCACGCTGAAACGTATTTTGTTGCGGGCGGTACTGATTAAAGCTCGGTTCTTGATCGAAATCCAAAGTAGGCGTAATACTATATTGTCCCAAAGCATGCCGTACCGAAACCTTCAAGTAATTATAAACCAATCGCTCATCTTCAAACTTAATCTCTTGCTTGGTTGGATGTACATTGATATCAATTCTCGCAGGATCAATCTCAATAAAAATCACGTAAAGCGGATACGTATCCTTAGGCAGCACATCTTCGTAAGCCCCCATCAAAGCGTGATTCAAGTAAGCACTTTTGATAAATCTTTTATTGACAAAAAAGAACTGTTCACCGCGAGTTTTTTTGGCAAACTCAGGTTTTCCCACAAAGCCCTCCAGCTTCAGGGCATCTGTTTCCTCCGCCACGGGCACTAATTTTTTATTGGTATTTTGCCCAAAAATATTTACCACACGCTGTCGCAAGTTGCTAGCAGGCAGATGAAATACCTCGGTATTATTATGATGAAGAGAAAAGAAAATATCGCAGTTGGCCAAGGCTACCCTTTGAAACTCGTCAATGATGTGGCGCATCTCCACCGTAGTTGATTTTAGGAAATTACGTCGGGCGGGCACATTAAAAAATAAATTTTTCACAGCAAGGGAAGTTCCTGCGTTGCATTGACACGGTTCTTGTGACTTAATTTCAGAGCCTTCCACATTCAGGCGTACCCCCAAATCTTCGTTGTGCTTTCGGGTTTTCATTTCTACCTGCGCCACCGCTGCAATGGATGCCATCGCTTCTCCTCTGAATCCCATCGTTCGGATGGCAAACAAATCATTCGCTGCTCGAATCTTGGAAGTAGCGTGTCTTTCAAAACACATCCTTGCATCCGTATCCGACATTCCACAGCCATTATCAATGACTTGGATCAGCGTTTTGCCGGCATCTTTTACGATTAATTTGATTTCGGTACTTCCTGCATCAATCGAATTCTCCATCAATTCCTTCACCACGGAAGCTGGTCGCTGAATCACTTCACCTGCAGCAATTTGGTTAGCTATAGAATCGGGTAGGAGCTGAATCACATCAGCCATAGGTTGTCTTACTTTTGAAAGATTATAGACTCAAGATTTTTTTAAAACATAAATCCCAAATCATTAATTTGATATTTAGGGCAAATATACATATAACCCAAAAATTGCCACAATAAGTAATACCGCAATCAAGACCAATCTTATCATATTCGTTTTAAATACTTGCTGTCGGCGGAGACTTGGGTTGCTCCCTCGGCTTCGACGCAATGAATTTTTAATCCGATTTTTGGTAGCCTCGGTATCCACTGTGGCTTGTCCCTTGGCAGCATTTACTCGCTCCATCAATTCTTCTTTCTTGGGATCGTAGTAGCGGGGGGTATAATCAAAATTCTTATGCTTGGGGACTTTCTGTACTTTGAGAAATCTGAATTTCATATTCTAATTTTTTTTGAAAAAGAAAGATACGAAAACTGAATTAGGAATGGTTCAATAATAAATTTACATTTTCTACTTGTTCTTTTTCCTTTCTGCTGCGTTGAAAAGCCTTTGATGCTCTGGCATCAAGCAAGCACAGGATGCCCTGCATCGCCTACGTTTTTCGCCTTACATAAAGAAAAAATAACTTCGCATAAAATGGTAAATTTATTAATGCACCATTCCTTATGAATTAAGAATGACGTCTGAGAATCCAAAGTTCGTAAAAAAATAGATGCAAGGATTTCGAGTTTTGATGGATACGATTTGCAAGTTAAGAATATTTCCTTGATTGCCTTAGAAAACGATCAAGTAGGAAAATGCCTACATTTGTCATTATTTTGGAAAAAACTAAATCGTGTTAGCAAAAGCATATTATCAATCTCCACTCGGAATAATCGAAATTCAAGGAAGTGAAAACGGAATTGCTTCCGTAAAGTTAAAGACGGAACCATCCCATCCTTCCGAGGAAATTCCTGCTAGTCTTCAAGTAAGTGTACAACAACTAGATGAATATTTTCGGAGAAAAAGAAAAGTATTTGATTTAAAATTAGACTTTGGATCAGCAACGGATTTTTATCAAAAAGTATGGAATGCACTATTGGAAATTCCTTACGGTCAAAGTAGAAGCTACGCCTACATCGCCGAAAAAATTGGAAGCCCCAAGGCTGTTCGTGCAGTCGGTTTGGCCAATCGCAATAATCCCATCGCCTTCATCATTCCCTGCCACCGAGTCATCGGAAAAAGCGGCAACCTTCAGGGCTATTTCTACGGATTGAACACCAAAAGAAAATTACTACAACTAGAAAATCCAATGAGCTTCGCAGAACAGGGAAGGCTTTTTAATGA
>JBCCJE010000081.1:0-11430 GCA_039027925.1 Bacteroidota bacterium | reverse complement strand
CCTGCATCGTCGTAAGTATTGGTCACTCCGTTGAAGTAGGCTGGAAAGATAGCGGCAGTAATCACTAATGCGTAAGCAGAGTTGGCCCAGTTAAATATAAAAAAGGATGATAAAAAGATTATCAATGGATGGGCAATGTTTGACTGGGCCAACTCTGCTTACGCATTAGTGATTACTGCCGCTATCTTTCCAGCCTACTTCAACGGAGTGACCAATACTTACGACGATGCAGGAGAACTCATCTCAAAAAATGTAGAGTTCTTAGGTTTTACCCTAAAAAATTCAACGCTATTTTCGTATTCCGTTTCCTTTGGCTATTTAGTTATTGCGGCAGCCTTACCCTTGTTGACTGGTATTGCAGATTATGCAGGTAGGAAAATGTATTTTATGAAGCGGTTTACGTACATGGGAGCCATTGCCTGTATTGCGCTTTATTTTTTCACAGGAACACCTACCCTATTTATAGGAGTATTAGGTTTCGTCATTGCTCTAGTTGGTTTTGCGGGAGGTCAGGTTTTTTACAATTCGTATTTGCCATTAATTGCTACAGAAGAAAAACTAGACAGTGTAAGTGCCAAGGGATTCTCTATGGGGTACATTGGAAGTGTATTGTTATTAGCTACTAACCTTGCGGTGATTCTCAACGAAGAAGCACTTGGTTTTTCTCCCGGCTTTGGTTCACAATTAGCATTTGTTTCGGTTGGTTTATGGTGGATGGGTTTTGCCCAAATACCGTTTAATCGTTTACCTAAAGATACCCCTCGTCCCGTTACTCAAGGAGTTATGAAAAAAGGCTACCAAGAAATCCAAAAGGTTTGGCGTGAACTTCAGCACCTTCCCAATACTAAGCGATTTTTAACTTCTTATTTTTTCTACATCTCGGGAGTGATGACGGTGATGATGCTTGCTACTATTTTTGCGGAGGATGAATTGAAAATGGATACTGGAAAATTAATTGCTACGGTATTAATCATCCAATTAGTTGGAATTGTAGGTGCCTATTTCTTTGCTAAATTATCCGATTGGATGGGAAACAGATTTTCGTTGCTTGTTATGTTATTTATCTGGATAGGCATTTGCTTGGCTGCATATTACGTGACCATCACCAAAGAAGAAACTCATTTTTTCATCCTCGCAGGAGTCGTTGGACTAGTGATGGGAGGCATCCAATCTTTATCTCGATCTACCTACTCTAAGCTAATTCCTGAAAATACAACAGATACCGCCTCCTTCTTTAGCTTCTTTGATGTGTTGGAAAAAACAGGAATAGTTATAGGAACTTTCCTCTTCGGATATGTTGGCGAAAAATATGGAATGGATAACAGTGTGCTAGCATTGATTCCATTTTTTGTTGTGGGTATCGGAGTTTTACTGACTGTAAAAATTCAAAGGCGAGAGACGAGTTAGATTTTTTAGGAATGACTGATCTTAAAAATTAAAGGTTTCTGCCGTTTGTGCCGACACTAAAAAATCAATATTGATATTCGTAGCACCCTACGTCAGGACTATTGCTATCTCTTTCGTTGCCATCAATATCAAACATCACTTGATCGCCCACATTAGGTGACAGGGGAGGAAATTTACCAAAGTCATTATCTCCCCACATCTCGGCAATCGAGAGCGTATCCAAGCGGTAATCATCTGCGTTGGGATCAAAGAAAATAGCATCCGTGTTATCCGCATTTTGACAAGGATCGCAATTATCCTGAGAAGAGAAGAAATTTTCAAAATCTTCCTGCTCCAACAGTTGATCTACCCGCACAATACATTTCCTAAACTCGTAGTTTAGTGGACTTGACTTACCGGGGTCGCAGCCATCAAAATCTTCTAATGAAATTTCATCTCGCTTTGATCCAAAAATAATGGAGTTAAAAAATTTAGCATCCAATGGATGTTCTATACACGGATCACAAGTCAAGGGATCAAAACACAAAACGTTGCTCATACTCAGGGCAGATGACTCCACCCCGTAACTCGCCAAAGTGCAGTAGGTAAAATTATAGTCCCCCCCTTTGAGAATCCGAACGTTATTTGCGCCATTATTATAAAAAAGACAATTCGTAGCATCTACATTTCCGCTTAGTCCGACTAACCCCGCATTGGAAGTATTGTAAATCTTGGTACTTTCCAGATTAAGATTAGTAGAATCTACGATAACGCCAAAAATAGAATTTTTGATTTCTGCGTGTTGAATGTGGTGAGTACCTTGCTGTGGGCTTACCTGTGGATCATACAAAATATAGACGCCCCACCATTGTCCGGGAATATCTTGAAAAGATTCCTCCAAACGATCTCCCTGAAAGACGACTGGATTCCCCTGCTCTCCCAAAACATTTAAATCACTATTGACAAAAATTAGTCTTCCATCATTGATAAATGTTCGCATGTTCTGCGCATCTACCTGTGCCGCTATCCCACCGTGAACGTAGATTTGAGTTCCCGCAGGAATGGTTATATCACAATTTTGGAAAACGAAAGTTCCATAAAAAACGTATGGTTTGGGATCATCAAAAAAATCATCCAATGCGCCCGGAGTCAGACTATCACAATTGAAACCACGCGTCTCTCCCGCACCAAACCGACTAGGAACATAATTCGCATTTTGCCCCCATGCTTCCATGAGTAGCTCTTGCGTATTGCCGTTAATTTCAAAAACTAAATAATCTTCGATGACAAAAGGACTGATGGAAAGCGGATTATCTGGATCAATCGTCACCTCCGCAAAAATGTACAAGCTATCATTGCCCGCTATCTCCACGTCAGTAGCTACGTTGCCCGCTATCCCATCTACGTTGATTCTAAAAAAAGACCCTGGGTCGTTCTTAATACTAATCCTACTGATCTGAATATCTTTCTTTTTGGGATTATAAACTTTAAGGATGCGCGTAGCCGATCCGAGTTCCGTAAAAACGGTATCAAACCGCAAGGTATCCAAAGAAAAACCCAACTCGATATCCGAACTCGTATCAAAATCATCAGTTGGTTTGCAGGAATAATTTAAAAGTAAAAGCAGCGCAATGATGGGTAAAAAATATTTCATTCTTAGTGGCTTATGATAATGATTGAAAGCAGAGAAAATAAATAAATTTATGTGGTTGCCCACGTCAAAAGGAGTGGGGTGGGAATGGCGAAAAATGTGGGTACGGGAGCTGGCCTTGGAGTGTCAGCATTTTTTTCGCCTTGACTTTTGGTTACTTTGTGTCAAGACAAAGTAACAGCTAAGTTTAACTTAAAATAAAGTCATTCATTCTTCCCACTCATATTATATTTAGAACCTCAACTGGTTATCTCATTTTAAAAGTAAAAAAACTTAGATTATTGTTTTTGACAAAATCTTAATCCCCAAATAGTACGCAAAAATACAGTTATTGTTGAAATTTGAATTGGCAGGAAAAAATCATTTGAATGTCCTTCCTACAACACCTGAAATCTTTACAAAAAGAGTATTTTTGCCAAGAAATATTGAAGAGACAAACATGCGACTGACCACGATTGATGTTATCATTCCAGCCTACAACGAAGAAGATTCCATTGGAAAAGTCATTGCTGATATTCCTAAGGAATTAGTGAGAGAAATATTAGTATGTAATAATGCGAGCACCGACCAAACCAAAGCGGTGGCAACCCAAGCGGGCGCTATCGTCTTGGATCAGCCCACCAGAGGATACGGCAATGCTTGCTTAAAAGGAATCGAATACCTCAAAAATAAGCCCACAGAAAAGCAGCCAGATATCGTCGTTTTTTTGGATGGCGACTACTCCGATCATCCCGAAGAAATGACCCAATTGGTTCAACCTATCCTTGAAGAAAATTACGATTTAGTCATTGGTTCGAGGGCCTTGGGAAATATGGAAAAAGGTGCCATGATGCCCCAGCAGGTATTTGGAAACTGGCTGGCGACCAATTTAATTCGACTTTTTTACAACTATCACTTTACCGATCTCGGCCCCTTCCGAGCCATTACTTGGAAAAAATTAGTGGAGATAGACATGCAGGATCGAGACTTTGGCTGGACAGTAGAAATGCAAGTGAAAGCGGCCAAATTCAAACTCAAGAGTACCGAAATTCCAGTTACTTATCGTCGGCGCATCGGCATTTCAAAAGTATCTGGAACAATCAGGGGGACGATCTTGGCAGGACATAAAATACTTTGGACAATTTTTAAATTATTGTAGCACCCTCACAGCAGGGGTGATTAGTTCTGATTTATAGACTTTTTACACTGTTTTTGCACACAATTTGCGAGTTTGCAGGGCATTCTCCCCCGCTGGCGGGGGTTGGGGGTTGGCATTTAATCAAAAACACACAAAAAATCGTGGCCACCCCCCCCTCCCCCCGCCCGGGGGGGAGAATGCCCTGCAAGCTCGCAGATGGTGTACAAAAATTTAATAGTAGAACCTCCTCAAAGTTAGAACCAATCACCCCTGCCCTCACGGGAGTAATTTCAAATTTACCCCGTGAGTTCAAGACTAATTATTACAATCAAAAGTAAAAGCAAGCGAGCAGCGGGAAGTGAGAGATGACCTAGTTTTTCTTTCTTCCCTCCGCTCTCTTCCCAAATCAAAAAAAAACGAAAATGCAACTTTTAGCCTACCTCATTGTAGCGGTGTACATCATCGCTTTGGTTTACATCACCTTTTATTGCTTAGTGCAGTTGCACCTACTTTTTTATTACAAAAAATTTCATTGGGGGATGCCCCCTCCGAAGGCTACCCCTCCCTCGGATGACGAGCTACCATTCGTGACCATACAGTTACCTATCTTCAATGAAATGTATGTAGTCGAAAGATTGATTGACAATATTGTCCAGTTCGACTATCCCAAAAATAAATATGAGATTCATATCCTCGATGACTCCACCGACGAAACCGTTGCCATCTCCCAACGCAAAGTAGAGGAGTACCAAGCCAAGGGTTTCAACATTGAACTCTACCACCGAGTAGATCGTACGGGCTACAAAGCGGGTGCGTTGAAGGAAGCAATGGTTCACGCCAAGGGAGATTACATTGCCATCTTCGATGCGGATTTTCTGCCCCGTCCAGAATTTTTACGGGCTACCATTCCTCATTTTATCAAAAATAAAAAAGTTGGCGTCGTACAAACTCGCTGGGAACACATCAATCAAGATTACTCCATGTTGACTCGTCTGCAAGCCATGCAATTGAATGTCCACTTCACCGTAGAACAACAAGGAAGGAAATCCGGAAATTTATTGTTACAATTCAACGGAACGGCGGGCGTTTGGCGGCGGGCGTGTATTGATGACGCAGGGGGATGGGAAGCAGATACTTTGACCGAGGATTTGGATTTGAGTTACCGCGCGCAATTGCGCGGCTGGGAAATTGTGTATTTAGAAAAATTTGGATCACCCGCCGAACTCCCCGCAGAAATGAATGGCTTAAAATCGCAGCAATTTCGGTGGATGAAAGGAGGTGCCGAAAATGCCCGCAAACTTTTACCCACCATCTGGAAATCCAAGGCATTGACTTTCAAACAAAAGATGCACGCCACAGGGCACTTAATGAATAGCGGGGTTTTTCTTTTCGTTTTCGTAGCGGGTGTGTTCAGTGTTCCCATGCTTTTTGCGATGGAATATCTGGGATTTAGCACCGCACCTTTTGCGGTATTTTTGATTGGATTGGTTTCGGTCGTTGCCGTTTATTACGTCGCCAACGTGGAGGCAGAACTCAATAAAGAATCCTTTGGAAGAATGTTTTTAAAATTTGTATTTCTCTTTCCCATTTTTCTTTCGCTCTCCATGGGACTTTCTTTACACAATACCATTGCGGTCATCCAAGGGTACATCGGGAAAAAATCTCCGTTCGTACGTACTCCAAAATTCAATATCGTGGGTATCAAAGATTCTTTCAAATCTCGAAAGTATTTAGCTACTAAGCTGCCGGCTACTACCATTTTTGAAGGTATCCTTTCTGTTTATTTTTTGGGAGGATTGATTGGCGGATTCTATCTTGGCGATCAATCATTTATGCTATTCCATCTTTTACTGATGGTCGGGTTCGGCAGTATTTTTTACTACTCGGTGCGCCATTTAAGTTTGAAGTAAGATGCGAGGGCGGTCAATAGACTTACGCTGGTTGGTCATTCCTTTGGTTGGACTCACAATTGGCCTTGGATATTTTGTCGAGCAATCAGATTTTTATCCGCTCATTGGTCAGTACGGTATTTTCTTCTCGTTGTACCTAGCCATTTGTCATTTCACTAAGGATAGAAAAAAAATATTATTTTTTGTTTTTGTAGGTATATTGTTACGTTTGATCTTAGTGTTCTCTCTCCCTAACCTTTCCGATGATGTTTATCGGTTTATTTGGGATGGAAGATTGCTGATTCAAGGACATAATCCATTCGATTATTTACCGAGCTACTACGTAGAAAATCAAATCCCAATCAAAGGCATCAACGAAGCACTTTTCGAAAAATTAAACTCTCCAGAATATTTCACTATTTACCCTCCCGTTGCGCAGGGAGTGTTTGCGATAGCTTGTTGGCTGTTTCCCAACAGCATCATCGGAAGTGCCATCACCATGAAACTCTTTCTATTCGGGTGTGAAATCGGTTCTTTATTTTTTATAAAAAAACTATTAGAGCACTTTGAACTGCCTTTAAAAAACATCCTCCTCTACGCACTTAACCCATTGATAATCATAGAGTTGTGCGGCAATCTTCACTTCGAGGCCGCTATGATTTTTTTTCTACTAGCGGGTATTTTTTTTATGGTAAAAAAAGAAAACTTGGTAGCCTCTGCCGTGATGGTAGCACTCTCCGTTGCGTCTAAATTATTGCCGCTAATGTTTCTTCCCTTTTTCATCAAAAGATTAGGATGGAAAAAAAGCGTTCAATATTTCTTCGTCATCGGATTTGTAATTGTATTACTTTTTGTGCCTTTATTGAGTGGTGTATTCTTGAATAATTTTGGAAAAAGTTTGGACTTGTATTTCCAAAAGTTTGAATTTAATGCCAGCATCTATTATTTATCACGGGAGTTTGGATATTACTGGGTCGGTTATAATTGGATACAGCGCATTGGGCCTTTCCTGGCGCTGTTGGTGCTTTTAGGTATTTTATCTATGGCTTTTTTTGAAAAAAATTGGACTTGGAAAAGTCTCTTCCAAAAGATGCTTTTTGCGATATGTTTGTATTTGGCGTTGGCCACTATCGTTCATCCTTGGTATGTCAGCCTACCCGTTGTCCTGTGCTTATTTACCCGATTTAGATTTCCAATTCTCTGGTCTGGTTTAGTTTTTTTGACATACGTTAATTACAGCTATTCGGAATATTTTGAAAATCTATGGATGGTGGGCGTGGAGTACGGGTTGGTGTTTGGTTTTTTTATTTATGAGGTGTGGAGGATTGTTTTGCCACGAAGGCTCAAAGACACTAAGAACTTTTCTAAAACTTGATTTCACCCTATTTGTAATCTAATTGTTATAAAAATATAAAAGCACAATTTTTTTAAAAAATCTTGTGTTAGTGCCTTTGTGGCATTCCAAAAAGCACCCAACACAAAAGAAACCCCTTCCCAAACATAATTGAGAAGAGGCCCGAAAATTTAAATCCGCTAAATTCTTATTTTATTTTCTGTTAATCAGCATCAATCCACGGTACGCCAACCAATACATCACGGGAACTACTACCAAGGTTAAGAAAGTAGAAAACACTAATCCGTAAATGACCGTCCACGCCATCGTACCCCAAAAATCTGCGTTGTCGCCACCGACAAACCATTGGGGATCGAGTTCAGATATCAGAGTGAAAAAGTTGATGTTGATTCCAAGGGCAAGTGGAATCAAACCGAGTACCGTAGTGATAGCTGTTAGCAATACGGGACGAAGTCTTCTCGATCCTCCTTCGATGATGGCCGCTTTAATTTGTTCTTTGCTTAGATCTCGCATCGAAGTCACGCCTAGTGTTTCCCTTTTTCTTTTTATCACTAAGTTGATATAATCTACTAATACAATGGCGTTGTTGACGACGATTCCAGCGAGCGAAATGATCCCTACCCCCGTCATCACGATAATCAAATCCATACCCGTAGCCACGTAGCCCAAGAATACGCCGATGGTACTGAAAACGATGGAGAGGATAATGATAAACGGCGAAATGATACTATTGAACTGAGCAACGAGGATCAGAAAAATAGCGAACAACGCAATCAAAAATGCGGTACTGAGGAATGCCATCTCCTTCGCCATCTCTTCTTGTTGTCCTCCAAAAGTGTAGGTATATCCTTCGGGGAAATCATATTCGCTTAGGATACCTTTGATCTCTTTGACCACTTCGTTGGCGTTGTAATCTTCTGTGACGTTGGAGGTGATACCGATAATTCTTTCTTGCTCTTTTCGGTTGATTAAATTGTAGGTTGAGGTAAATTTAATATCCGCTACGGTCGAGATGGGCACTTGCGCAATTCTCCCGTTGGCAGGATTACGGAAGGTGATTTTTTGATTCAAAATATCTTCCTTATCGTAGCGGTACTCCTCCGCCAATCGTAAGTTGATCGGATAATCGTCTTCTCCCTGTTTGAATTTTGAAATTTCCTTCCCGAAAACTGCCGTTCGAATGGCATCGGCAATACTGAAAGTCGAGATTTGGTAAGTTCTTGCCGCTTCTCGATCAATGGAAATTTCCATTTCGGGTTTTCCAATTTTCACACTCGGCTTCAGTTCTTCGATGCCTTCAATGTTTTGACTTTTGATGAAGGCAATCAACTCTTCGGAAAGTTGCGCTAGGGTTTCTACACTTTCTCCTCTCAACTGAATGTCAATCGGTTTTCCCTGCGGAGGACCATTGTTTTCTCGATCCACTACAATCTGTACGCCGGGGATACCTTGGGCAGCACTTCGAATATCATTCAAAGCATCCTGCGAAGAAAGTGCTCCTCTTTCCTTGGAAGGAACAAACGAGATGGTGAGTCTTGCCCGATTAGGTGAGGCCCCAAAACTCGGAATGGGCTCATTCGGATCGGAGGTATTTTCACCAATTTGGATTAAGACATTCTCTACAATCGGTTCGTATTTTTCTACAACGGGTTCGAGTTTTTCCTCTAATAATTTCAGTACCTCGTTGGTGTTTTCAATATCTTTTCCCATGGGCAGTTCTACAAAAGCATTCACGTACAAGGGATCTGCGGATGGGAAATTTTCCACCTTTGGCATATTTTGCGTGAGCAATACCTGCGAAGCAATGAGCAAAAATACAGTTCCAATAAAAATGACAATGGGTACGAATTTGTACAATGCCTTGGAGATGAACCAGTTGTAACCTTTTTCCAGTAATGGAATAAATTTATTTTGAAATACAAAAGAAGCTGGTCGCAGCAAAAAGAAATTAGTAAGGGAAACGATGGCCGCAATGCCCAGAAGATTTCTTACCCAAAAAGTACCAGAGAAATGACCCAGCGCCGCAATTCCAATCATCGCTACTGATCCCAGCAGGACATTGCGTTGTCTTCTTTTTCTTACCGTCGGATCGTCCGCTTTTTCATCTACTTTCATAAATGCGGAGGTCAGTACGGGATTGATGACCAATGCCACAAAGAGGGAGGACGATAAAACGATGATTAGCGTGATGGGGAGAAATTTCATAAAACTACCCATCAGCCCCGGCCAAAAAGCCAAGGGGACGAATGCCGCTAGTGTCGTAGCGGTAGAAGCAATAATCGGAAGGGCTACCTCTCCCGTTCCGTACTTGGCAGCATCAATGCTAGAGTAACCTTCCTGCATGTAGTTGTAGATATTTTCCACTACCACAATGGCGTTGTCCACGAGCATTCCGAGGGCTAGAATCAAGGAAAATAGAACAACCATATTCATGGTGTATCCAATGGAATTAAGCAACATAATGCCCATCAGCATAGACAATGGAATCGCCAACCCAACGAACATCGCATTTCTTAATCCTAGAAAAAACAATAATACCACAACTACGAGAATCACCCCAGAGATGATACTATTTTCCAGATTGGAAACCATATCCCTTGTCTGAATACTTAAATCATTAAAAGTAGAAACGTACAAATCTTTTGGGAAAACATTGTTCTTCGCATTCTCCACTTCTGCTTTGATCTTATCGGAGGCATCCAGTAAGTTTTCCCCCGACCTTTTTATGACATCCAAAGAAATAACGGGGAGTTTGTCGGCTCTCGCAATACTTGTCACCTCTTTATTTCCGAAGGTTACTTTGGCGATGTCTCGGAGGTAGATGGGGGCGTTGTTTTCATTTTTGACAATCATATTTTCGATCTCCTCCATATTCGTAAATTCTCCTAACACCCGAATAGATCTTCTGAAACCATTAGTCAAAATCTCACCACCCGACATATTCATATTTTCGGATCGAACTGCATTTTCAATGTCCATAAAACTTACCTCCATCGCTTCCATCCTTGGCAGATCCACTTCAATTTTCACCTCTCTTTCCAATGCGCCTTTGAGGGTGACGGCTTTGATCTCTGGCAAGTCTTCTATTTCATCTTGCAAATATTCCGCAAAATTTCTTAACGCCTCATTTGGATAATCTCCCGAAATATTGACGGTCATCACGGGAAATTCCGAGAAGTTTAAATCCGATACATTAGGATCACTCGGTAGGTCAGTCGGCAATTCTGGTTTGGCTTTGTCCACCGCATCTTTCACTTTTCTGAGTGCTGTCTCGATATCTACATCGGCATCAAATTCCGTAATGATGACCGAATAATCCTGCATGGAGGAGGACTCCAATTTTTTGATTTCAGAGATCCCTGCTAGTTCTTGCTCGATGGGGCGCGTGACCAAGTTTTCCATATCCTTGGCAGAGTTACCGGGATAAGGGGTATTCACGAAAACGTTGGGAACAGTAATATCAGGGTAGGCCTCCTTGGGCATACTATTGTAGCCCATGATACCGAAGAGCATAATCATAAAGGTCAGTACGCCGATGCTCGTTCGGTTATCTACGGCAAAAGTGGTTAGGCTAAACTCTCGTAACCCATCTTTAACTTTATCTATTATTTTTTTTGTCATGTCCTTTTGATTTTACTAGACTTTTGGTGCGAAATATCTATTTCACTTCTACGGGTGGTTGTACTTTGATACGTGCATTATTCGCTAATCCTCTCGCCCCTTCGTTGATTAATTCATCGCCAGTGGATAGCCCCTCCTTGATGATGATGTCCCCATCGTAACTTTCCCCAACCGTTACAAATTTTTTCTCCGCTACGAGTCCTTCCGTTCCTTCTTTTTTTACCAACACATAATCACGCCCACTTACCTCTTGCTGAACGAGTTCGAGCGGAACGGTAATCACGTCTTTTGCGGAAAAATCATTGAGTAACATTTTAGCGAGTAGATTGGGTTTGAGCAATCCCTCAGGGTTAGGTAATTCCACTTCTACTTTAAAGGTTCGGTTGCTAGGATTAATGGTACGCCCGATCAT
>JBCCJE010000080.1:0-11474 GCA_039027925.1 Bacteroidota bacterium | reverse complement strand
CTTTTACCCCGTGAATTTCCTCGAATAAAAATAGAATGAAGTCATAGGCTGACGGGAGTCAGACTATGATGTAAACAACTAAAACTTAATCGTCCACCCCTCCTTACTCGCGTCCTTTTTGGAATACTCCACCCGATCAACTACTCTTTGCTCCTCATTCAATAACAATATAGTTCCGCCCGAATTAGTCAACCTAAATTTAGAAGTCATCATAACCGTTTTGATCTGGCCCGCTCGCAAGCTAAAACCCAATACCTGTTTTTTTCGCTGACCGTTAGTGAGTTTCCATTCTTTTAAATTGACCGTTTGGTCAGTAGCGTTGAGTAGTGTGATGGATTCATTTCCACTTTCTTTTCCCTTAGGATTGACCATCGCACTCAAGATAAAAACTCCCGAAGTGATAGACTGGGTTGGTTGAGGAGTATCTTCGGTCTCTCCATTTTTTAATGCTTTGGCTTTAGCTACTGCCTTGGCTGCATTAACCTTTCCGTATCCAAACCAATCGGAATGTCCATTTTGGTAAGTTCCTTTTTTATTACCCAATACGATGTCGGGCTCTTTGTCTTCTATATTATCAGCGGTTTCCTCCATGATTTGTCGAACCTCCTTGGCGGTCAAATCTGGATTAGCTGCAATGACTAAAGCTGCCACTCCCGCCAAGAGAGGACAGGCGCTAGAAGTACCGCCGAAGCTACCCGTGTATCGGCTATTGGCAGTAAATCCCGTTCCATTTTTTTCGTTATCCGTAGTCCAAATACCTCGCCCGGGAACAAACTTTTGCGTATCCAAAGGATGCCAATTATTACTCGGGGCAGCCATCGCTATTTCTTTTCCCCAATTGCTGTATGCTGCTTTTTTTCCGAGACTGGTGGACGCAGAGACGGCAATCACGTCGGGATGGGCGCAGTTACCATTTAGTATCGGCCCCGGCGTTTTAAAAATTTGCCCGTATCCCGGGTGATACCATTCGAAGTTGCGATTATTTGGATCGTAGATGGGGGCATTATAATTACCCGCCGCAAAACAAATCACACAACCTTTTTGGCGGGGCCCACCTTTTTCCGCTAATTCCGAAAATTTATTTTTCAACAATCTCGACAACGGCGCATAAACGGGAACAGGCCCCCAGCTACACGAAATCACGTCGGCGTGTTGACCAGCGTAGTCGAATATTTCCCATAATAAATTATCATCGGCAGCCAGATCAAATCGGATGGGCATAAAAGCACATTTGGGGGCTACGCCGACTATTCCGTAGTTGTTCTCTTCCCCTATCGCTACGCCAGCGCAGGGTGTTCCGTGGTAGTCATCTCTAGCTTTAGTCGGAGTAGGATCGAGGTCGCCGTCCACGAAGTCTCTTGGATGTACTATTTTTTTTCCATCACCTTTTAAGTCGGGATGATCTACATCGAATCCATCGTCAATCACTGCCACTACTACCTTACGGGATCCTCTCGTTATATCCCAAGCCTGCGGAGCGTGGACGCTTGCGTGAGCTACGAGTTGTACATCTTGCTTGGCTTGCAAGTGCCATTGTCTTTTAAAAAAAGCATCTTTGGGCGTATAAAAATTCATAAAGCGATTCACCAAATTAGGCTCCGCCGAAATCACTTCGGGATACTCCGTGAGGAGGTTGGTCAACTTTACGGGATTCATGCCCGAAGATTTGGTCACTTGCACCAAATAGGTTGGCGCATCGGTCTGATAGTCTTTGAGGTACTGCAATCCATGCTTTTCGAGTATCGCCGAAATTTTGGTAGCACTCGTTCGCTTCTTGAAAGAGAGCATAATTTTGTCGGTGATGTAGTAGCGAGTGATGGTATCCCCCACGGGCGTGTAGGCATGATGAGCGATGGTCTCCGAGAGCTGATCCGACCGAATTTGATCCATTACATCAGATTGTGCGCCCTTGGTAGTTTTGATTTTGTAGATATTGTTAAATACCTTTTTCATCTGCTTGACCTCGGTGTGCCGAACCAACTCGATGGCTTTTTTACGATCAGGAATAATGGCAGTAAAAAATTCTTCTTCCTTATGAATTTGGATGGATTCTCCTCCACGTAGGAGGGTGTAGGTTTTCTTTGGCATTTTTTGTAATTTTATTGTTACGAAATAAATTATAGGTTTTATTGCTCTTTTCGATGGCACTTAGTTCGCGCCAATGCTCTAGCATTGGTCTGTCCATCTTGAAGCCTCTCGGCTTCTATAATGTTCAAGCTGGAAGCTTAGTGATGTACACACTAATGCTGGAGCATTAGCGCGAGCTAGAAATTTAGTCTTCCATTCATTTCACGGACAAGGTATAAAAGTAATAATTCTCGTTCTTAATATTATAACTATCAATTTTTTTCCAAAGTTGTGCATTGGGATAACGTTCTTCTCCCAACGGTTTTGGAGCAATAATAACGATACCTCCTACATTTTTGAATTGCGCAAAAAGTCTTAATTCCTGCTCGGGAGGTAGATAAATTTTCTCTACCCATTTGAAATACGTAAACGTATCGCCACTTGGCAAGGCATAGAAATCTCGATGGGCATAGCCTACCACGGGAGCCACTTCGAATTTATTGATCGCAACGATGGGGACTTGTTCTGGTATTTTTTCTCGAACAAATGCTGCTGCTAATTTTGCGTTCGAAAAAGGATGCTGATATTCTTTTTGAACGGCTACGAAGGCATATCTAATTTGAAATAACAATATACTTACAAGTAATCCAATCTGGAGATAATCTAACTTTTTGTCTTTATTTTTTTCAAAAAATAAATGCGCTAGCAGGATGAAGAAAATAAAAAATGTTCCCCACTGCCGAACACCCCCTGTATAAATGGTGACTAAAAAAACAAAGTATCCGATCACAAAAAATAAAAGTGTCCACAACACATTTTTTTCATTTTTAAAAAAGTAAATCAGTCCGACTAAAACCACTCCGCTCAAAACCAACCCAACTCCCGACACTCCAAATACATTGGTATCGGGAACAGCACCAATCCAAAAAGTATTCACCAACATCCCCTGAAATCCTTTGAAAAAAACTTCACTACTTAACGGCTCGGATAGGTAAGCTCTCGATAAATCATCGGCACTTCCCCTCGGAAAAACGGAGATAATAAAAACCAAAAATCCAAGGAATGCGCTCGCAGTTATTTTTAGTAAGGCGCTTTTGGTAGCGGTGTTTTTAGCAGTATTTTTTGTGGTGGCGTTGTCATTAACTTTTTTAAATAGCACTTTTCGATTTTCTAAAAACAGATAAAACATCAATGCGCCCGCCATCATCACGGCGTAAACTTCGGTTTGACAAAAGAGAAAAAAAAGGATGGCTAACGCTTTCCAATGCTTCTCCGCCTCATTCAAAAACAATACAATTGCAAAACCAAACAGCATCACAAAAGCGTACCCCCTACTCACCATTCCGTATTCAAAAAATGGATAATAACTCAACAGCAGCAAGGCCTTGAACCACCACGGAAGGCGCAACTTGAGCAATAAAAGATAGTAAACCCCCACCATAACGAGCGCATGAGCAACCTGCAACAATACGGGATCATTGCTCCCATCCGAAAGGTAAGCCCACAACTTCAGGTAGGCGTACCACAGGGCAGGATGTCCTTCGTAGTACAAGGCCTTGAAAAGTTCTACCCAACCCATATCCCGAGCCATTAGCCAGGCTTGCCATTCATCTTTCCACAGTTCGTGGTAGGAAAATTTGAAAAATACATAGGCGATGATGAATACGCCGAAGATGAGATACGAAACGAATGAGGGTATTTTTTTTTCGAAATTGGACATGGATGTTGGCTTCAAGAATTGAGGAACGTAAAGATAAAAAAATTGTAGAAGCCAGCAGGTGAGTGGATCAGCTAATTCGTGGTGTTTGGAAAGCTACGGTTTCGTTGGCAATGATTTGCTGTTGGTGGTGCTGTTGCTTTGCAGTCATTTTATCGTACAAAACAGAACGATCAACGATCCACCAAATAATTTGGCAAGACAGATCCCTTTTTTCATTTTTATAAAAAAAATAATCGTAAGTACCTGTGAGAAATGGATGAATGGTTTTGACCCTGCGAAAGGTGTAAATTTTTTGATCCGTTTGGAAGAGATTTGGAAAAATACTCTCGACGAAAGGCGACCAATCAAAAACGGAAGTACTCGGCAAGTCACCAATGGAAAAGAGCGTATTGTCAGAAAAAATGATTTCACCGCGTTGGTCTAAGATGAGCAATTGTAATTTTTCTGCCGTTTCCATATTTTAGCTTTTTAGGTGATGTTTTATTTCACTTAGACATAGACAATTTTTTTGCCATATCTTTTTTTAGCTTTTACGGGATGAATGGAAGGGTTGTTACTTCTTTATTATCTCTGGAAAAATTACATATCAGTTTCACTTTAAATTCCTTTTAATAAACCTCATCAGTTTAGCTTTGTACGCCTCTCCGCCTTTGTCGTACAAATCAAAATGACCTCCCCCTGCTACTAGGATAAATTCCTTATCGGTTGATCGAAGATTTTCAAATAATTGTTTGCCATATTCCACAGAGATATTTTTGTCAGCATCTCCATGAGCGATAAGCATCGGTTGTTTAATATTTTTTACAGATTGAATAGGCTTGATTTTCTTAGGATCAAAATCCGCAATTTGTCCCGCTCGCTTCAATCCATAATCCGAAAGCCATTTGATGCCTACACCTTTTAAGATTCTTTTTTTGTAATCAAAAACGATTTTATCCAACTCCGTAAACGTACTTTCGATGATTCCAAAATCAATTCTTTTTTCTACCTCTAGAGCTTGAATCGCAATGGCCCCTCCTAGTGAATTTCCCCAAATTCCAATTCTTAGATCGGGGTGCTTAGCTTTTATTTTATCTACTATTTTGACAATGTCATTTTTCTCTCGAAATCCGTAGGTACAAAATTCACCACCACTTTTTCCGTGTGCCCGACCGTCAAATAATGTGGATTCAATCCCTAGCTCGGAAAGCTCTTTGGACAGCGATAAAAAATGTTCTTTACACCCACCAATACCGTGAACAAATATCACAATCCCCCGCAGCGAATCACCTTTACTTTTGATCCAATATCCATCTAAAGTAAAGCCATCATTGGTGGTTACATTTAGCTTTTCACTTTTTATTCCCAACTGATCGGGTGTAATATCTTCGCTGATTCTGGATGGTTGAGTGATGGCGTAAGGAGCAATAAAATGAATGCCAATACATACGATTATTATGATTAGTAACAATCCATAAAGGCCGTATTTTATTTTTTTATTCAAAATTATTAGTCTTGTTTGGAGTAGCATAGACAGGGACGACAAAGAATAAAATCGTAAGTCATAGCCCTCTCTTTTGCAAATGCTTATGAGTTTCTAACTTATTTAAAGAAATTATACTTGCATCCTTTCTTATGAAATAATTATCTGTATTGGGCTACTCTACATGAGAAAAAATGAAAAAGTATAAAATAATATCAAAGTTTGGGGATTTTATTTGAGTGTAGAGATGAAAGTGTTGAATCCGAATGCTGCATTGAAAAAAATCAACAAATGTTCATTCTCACTAATGCTGTTAACTTAACATTACTAGCTCTATTATTTAACACTCAGTTAATACTACTCCTAAATTTATTCTCCATCTAAAATACTGATTATCAGATTTTTACAACAAAAAATACTCAAACCATAAATACCTACTCATCTTTTATGTTAACTCAATGTTAACTTTAAGTCAACTAAACATTGATTTAAAGTCAAATTGTATTTACCTTTGATCTATCAATACTTAATCAAATCTTACTTTTTTCCATCATTCTTTTATCGAATTACATTTTTAATGAGGTCATTACTTTACATATTCATCCTACTTTTTCCCATCTGTATTTTCAGTCAGGAGAACATTGCGTTGGTAGGTAGTAAAGGAAAATTTGAGGATACAAATGGCGAAGTGAATCGCTTAGATGGATACGAAACCTCCTTGGAACTGCACGATAGAATCATCCTCATCAACGCCGAGGTGGACGGTGTAGCAGGGAAATTTATCTTGGACACGGGCTCTCCAACCTTGATGCTTAATCAAAAAGACATTTCGGGAAAACTAGTTGTCGGTGGTATTTCAAAAAATTGTACCGCTCAAACTGTAAAAGTCAAAGAGTTCAAATGGGCGGGCATCTCTACTCCATCCGTCGAAGCCTTGGCGTTCGATATGTCTAAGTTGGAAAAAACCATCGGAACTAAGATTGCGGGATTGGTAGGACAGCGTATCTTCCGTGATTACGAATTGTACATTGACGTAGCTAACCAAAAAATCCAATTGCACCGTAGTAGAAAATCACAACTGCATAAAAATAATAAACCGAAAAGCAAAATTTCGTTTTCCTTAGAAAAACACATCCCCGTCATCAAGGTCAAAATCAATGGCAAAAAATATCGCTTCGGAATAGATACGGGTGCTGAGGTAAATGTCTTAAATCAGAGAATACAAAAGCAGTTGGAGGAGGCAGGGTTGCTTAATCTTAATCAAGCTACCACGCTACAAGGAGTTGACGGAATTGCTCAAAAAACGCAAGCCGTCCATCTGACTAATTTTAAAATAAAAAGTAAAAATTTTAAAGACTACGAATTTCTGATGATGGATTTCTCATCATTAGAAAAAGATTTTGATTTGCAGTTGGATGGGATTTTGGGGTATCCGTTTTTGGCAACGCACATTCTATCTATCAATTACAGTAAGCAGAAAATTTATTTTTGGTAGAGGATTCAACTACGTTGGGGAATTTCGCTAGGAACTCAGATTGAGCGTAGGTCTAACCAAAAAGTTTACTGACCAAATCGGAAATCATCGCCACCACGTCGCCGCCTCTCACCCAATGAATAAAAAATACTAAGACCAAACTAATCACTAAACCAAAGAATACTTTCCCTAAGTCAGAAAGGATACCTTTGATTTCGAACATCTGCAACCTGCCATCCAATCGCCATCTGATAGCTATTTCCCGACCTGCCAACAATCCGATAAATACCCAAGTCGTACTCATGGGTACGTTGTTCAACTCTTTAAAAAAGTACAAGACAATCCCGTAGATCAAATCAATGATAGTAGCCGACCTGATGTCCGTCGTATTGGTTTTGGATTTCACGATTTTTTGAATAGCTCCACCTCTTACATAAAATATGTAACCTAACATCGCCAGTAGAATTACCAAAGAAATGACTAGGTAGGAAAAATCCAGCTTCCGTGGTAGATATACGTAAATATTGGCAAAATCCTGTGCCAACCATTGCGTCCATAAGAATCCCGTACTCCCCCACTGGAGGACAGTCCATATATTTTTTTCCTGTGGTCTTATCGGACTTTCGATGAATTTTTTTTCTAGCAGTCGAGTAATTAAAATGTAAACCACAATGGCCGCTGCGAACGCTACCAAGTATCCCGATACGGATTTGACCAGCATACCATCTAGTCCCTTGGGTTTGAAAAAAGTAAGAATCAAAAAGGAAGTACTGACGGGAATCCCCCACCGGGTAACAAACATAAGTACCAAGGGGGGCAACACGTAATACCAATCAAAAGGATCAGGCAGGGCATATTTGGGATTATCAATAGAGTAATCAGGAGGATCACCCACTAGACGTTGGTAGGATACATCTCCACCGTATTCGTACCAACTGTAAAGCAATGTACAAGTAAGAATAGTACCAGCAAAAATCCATAAAACCCACCAAGGTCGCTTTTCGGTGGAACTCAAAAAAGTGCCGAGGGTTTGTATTACGTCATTTCCAATAACGGAGTAGGAGGCTAAAATAAAACCTACCCACATGATTATCAGCGTATTGTCCATTTATAGATTAATTTGATAAAAAGTATGCTCGCGTAATAATGTGTGTACTTTTTTTAGGTGCTATTTGGTAGCCGCCAAAGATAGATAAAATTAGCAGTCTTCAAAAAAGGGAAAGTCAATTGTGAGCAGGAAAATTTCCTTTTTTGAGATTCGGAAATTAATTCATATTATACCAACAGATTATTTACATGGAGTTAACTTCAAAAAAGTAATTTCGTATTTTTTTTTAAAATGGAGCATTTTTTAAATTTTATTTGGATAAGGAACGGTGCACTAAACGCCTATCGCTCTATGACTTCACGATTATCGTAGGCCACAAAATCAACAATAGTGAATTTCTTACCCTGGGAATTATTTCAAATCGTCGGTGCTTTATGTTTTTTCATATACGGTATGAAAATCATGAGCTTTGGTATTCAGAGGGCAGCGGGTTCGCAGTTAAGAAATATTTTGAGAACGGTCACTAAAAATAGATTCATTGGGGTCGTTACGGGTTTTCTCACTACCGCAATCGTACAGTCCTCTTCCGCTACTACGGTGATGACCGTTAGCTTTGTGAATGCGGGACTCATTACTTTAGTAGAGTCGGCGGGGATCATGATGGGTGCCAATATCGGTACTACCATCACCGGTTGGATTGTATCTATTTTAGGTTTTACCGTCAAGCTCAGTAATTATTCCATTCCCATTTTTGCGGTAGCTGTCCCTTTATCTTTTCTCAAAATAAGTAAACTCAAATATTGGGGAGAATTTCTCATTGGCTTTGCGATGCTTTTTTTGGGACTTTACCACATGGAGCAAGCAATTCCTGATATTTCCAAAAACGAAGAGTTCCTCTCCTTCATCAAGAGTTTCTCTGAATACGGCATACTCTCCAGATTATTTTTTGTCATCATTGGTGCAGTAATCACCATTATCGTTCAATCGTCGAGTGCCGCTATGGCAATTACCTTGACTTTAGTGTATAAGGGTTGGCTGCCCTTGGACATAGCGTGTGCCATGGCGCTCGGCGAGAATGTAGGAACCACCGTCACCGCCGAGGTCGCCTCCCTCATCGGGAATACACAAGCCAAACGATCCGCAAGAATACATTCCTTGTTTAATCTAATAGGGGTAAGTTGGATGATTGTTGCGCTACCTTTTGTACTGGGTTGGCTCACCAGTTTTGTTACCAACTCGACCTACCTGTTCGATGGATTTGTGGCGGTACAGGAAAATTTAAGTAACCAAGATCGCATCAGCACCTACACCCTCGCCGCCTTCCATACTTTGTTCAATATCCTTAATGTTATCCTCCTAATTGGTTTTGTGCCGTGGCTGGTAAAATTAGCAGAGCGAACGGTAAGCGGCGAACCAGAAGACGATGAGACTACCCGACTCAGATACATCGGCTCGAATAATATCACTCCCGAAATATCTATCCTCGAAGCCCAAAAGGAGGTGGCTAGATTTGGGCACATTACCTCCCGTATGTCGAGTTTTGCGCAGGACTTGCTATTAGATCCATCCAAGTCAGACTCCAACAGAAGAAGGTTGTTAAATAAAATTGAAAAATACGAAGCGATTACGGATCGCTTTGAGATTGAGTTGGCGGAATATTTAACCAACGTAGCGAAGCAGGAGTTGACTCCCGAAATGTCCGTTCGGATCAGAAGTATTCTGAATATCGGCAACGAGATGGAAAGAATAGGCGATGATTTTTACCAAATTTCAAAAACTATTGAGCGAAAGTTTGAAGAAAAAATATGGTTCACCCAACACCAACGTGAACGGCTCAAAGAAATGTTTACCCTAGTGGATGAGGCTTTCGATGCGATGATAAAAAATCTGGAACACCCACATTACGAAAATGTCCGCAAAGAAAGGTCTGTACTTTTGGAGCAAAAAATTAACACCCAACGGGACATCATGCGCAAAGAAAATACAATAGCTATGGAGATGGACGAAGAGTACAATATTAATAGCGCCATGATTTATAACAATATATTTTCTAATCTTGAAAAAGTAGGAGACCACGTCATCAATATCACGGAAGCCGTAGTCGGCGAAATTTAGGAATCGTCTATTCTGTATTCCCTATCCTATCTAAAAACCCATCTTCCAAACTCCAAAAAATTACTATTTTTGCTAGCTCAACCAAACATATTTAGACCTTGGTATTTAATATTCAAAAACACGAAAGAGATATATTTGACTTGATTCAGGTTTGTGCCCACGAGCTAGGCTACCCTACCTACGTGGTGGGAGGATACGTTCGGGATCGCTTGTTGGCGCGTCCCTCCAAGGACATGGACATCGTGTGTGTAGGTAGCGGCATCACGCTGGCACAAAATATAGCCGGCAGATTGCGTCCTATTCCGAGGGTGGCAGTATATCCTCGATTTGGGACGGCCATGCTGAAACACAAAAACATGGAAATCGAATTTGTGGGTGCCCGAAAGGAATCTTACCGACAGGATTCTCGGAAACCTTTCGTAGAAGATGGTTCGCTCAAAGACGATCAGCACCGTAGGGATTTTACCATCAATGCTCTAGCGGTGAGCCTTAAAGAAGGCAACTTCGGCGAGATCATTGATCCCTTCAACGGGCTGCTACACCTCGAACAAAAAATCCTCAAAACCCCTCTGGAACCGGGGAAAACCTTTTCGGATGATCCACTCCGCATGATGCGAGCCATTAGGTTTGCTACCCAACTGGGTTTTATCATCGAACAAGAAACCCTGAAAGGTATCAAAAAATACAAAAACCGGATTGGGATAGTGAGCCAAGAGAGAATCACCGTCGAATTGGAAAAAATATTAAAAGCTCCAAAACCATCCGTCGGCTTTAAGTTGCTCTTTGATACAGGATTGCTGCATTTGATTTTTCCAGAGATGGCGGCCCTGCACGGCGTAGAAGTGAGAAATGGAAAAGCCCACAAAGACAATTTTTACCATACCCTCGAAGTGGTGGATAATCTTTGTAAAAAAACCAACAACGTCTGGTTGAGATGGGCAGCCGTCATGCACGACATCGCTAAGCCGCCCACGAAGAGGTTTCACCCTACGGCGGGTTGGACTTTTCACGGCCACGAGGCACTTGGGGCTGCCATGACTCCACGTATTTTCAGAAAACTAAAACTCCCACTCGATCATAAGATGAAGTATGTGCAAAAACTCGTACGGTTGCATTTGCGTCCCATTAGTCTGACTAAAGAAAACATCACGGACTCTGCCATCCGAAGATTACTGTTCGAAGCGGGAGATGATATTGATGATTTGATGCTGCTATGTGAAGCTGACATTACCAGCAAAAATCCGAAGAAGGTCAGGAGGTATCTCGAAAACTACGTGATGGTCAGAGAAAAACTAAAAGAAGTAGAAGCCAAGGATCATTTGCGCAACTGGCAACCTCCCATCACGGGCGAGGTCATCATGGATACCTTCGGGATAGCTCCTTCACGGGAAGTGGGCGTTATCAAGACGGCCATCAGGGAAGCTATCTTGGATGGCCATATTGAAAATAACTATAAGGCAGCCTACGAATTTATGATCCAAAAAGGCGTAGAACTAGGTCTTGAGCAGGTGACTTAAATCCTGATCAAGCAGCAATTGAATTTAACAAATCGTAATAGAAACAAACATTATATCATATGAAAAAAATT
>JBCCJE010000079.1:0-11489 GCA_039027925.1 Bacteroidota bacterium | reverse complement strand
GTAACTACTTAGCCACACGCTTTGAGAACTCCGTGAGATGGGAAAGTGGGAATGCAAGCGTTCTTAAAGCCAAATTATGGAGCTTTCGTTGGCTTTAAGAACTTTTGCTTTACTTATTTGCTATCCCGCGAAGTTCTCAAAGCATGGGACTAGGTAATTACATATTTTTTTAAATAAAAATCAAAAAAAAATATGCAACGTCAAAACCTAAACGATACCATCGTTGCGCTGGCCACTCCACAGGGTGTTGGTGCCATCGGCGTGATTCGATTGTCGGGGGTAGATGCCATTAAGATAGTAGATGAGGTGTTTAGTGGAAAAAAACTAGCCAATCAAAAATCGCACACCATTCACTTCGGCACTATCAGAGATGACGATGACCAAGTCATTGATGAAGTATTGGTTTCCATTTTCAAATCACCAAAAAGCTACACCAAAGAAAATGTAGCGGAGGTGAGTTGCCACGGTTCAAACTACATCATCCAAAAGCTCATTCAAATTTTTATTCGCAACGGTGCTCGTATGGCCAACCCAGGAGAATTTACCCTCCGTGCATTTTTAAATGGGCAGATGGATTTGTCGCAAGCAGAGGCAGTAGCGGATTTGATTGCTTCCACTTCCGAGAGTGCTCACGCTATCGCAATGCAACAAATGCGGGGAGGATTTTCGGACGAAATCAAAGATCTCCGCCAGCAATTATTGGACTTTGCCAGTTTGATCGAATTAGAGTTAGATTTTGCGGAAGAAGACGTAGAGTTTGCCAATCGGGATGAATTGAAAACTTTAGTAAAAAAAATCCAGTCCTTAATTTTCTCTTTAATGGAATCTTTCCGATTGGGTAATGTCATCAAAAACGGCATCAACACCGTCATTGCGGGGCGACCCAATGCTGGAAAATCTACTCTACTCAATGCTTTGCTCAACGAAGAGCGCGCCATCGTCTCCGCAATTGCGGGAACTACTCGCGACACCATCGAGGAGGTCTTAAACATCAAAGGCGTTGAGTTTCGCTTGATAGACACCGCCGGTATTCGGGAGGCGCAGGATCAAATAGAAGCAGTGGGAGTAGAGAAAACCTACGAGAAAATAGAGCAATCCGCATTATTAATTTACGTATTCGATGTCATCAAAACTCAGCCCGAAGAAGTGCGGGCAGATTTGAAAAAACTGGTTCAAAACAATATCCACTTTCTCGCCATTGCCAATAAGATGGACTTGAATCCCTACACCAAATACGAGCACTACGCCAGTGATACTCTATCGGAAGATAGCTTTGTTCCCGTATCTGCGCTCAATAAAATGAACATTGAGTACCTCAAAGAAAAAATTCATAACACCGTAATTACAAATCAACTCAACATTGAAAGTACCGTAGTGACCAATGCGCGCCACTTTGACGCCCTCCAAAAAGCCTACGACAGCCTCAGCGATGTTCTACGAAGTATGAACGATGGCGTGACCTCCGATTTTGTAGCGATGGATATTCGGCAAGCGATCTATCACCTTGGCAGTATCACGGGAGAGATTAGTACGGATGATCTGCTGGGAAATATTTTTGCGAACTTTTGTATTGGGAAGTGAGTTGGGGAAAGCTACTCTAGCCAAGCTGCAAAAAATCACACTTTTTTTGGAATAAGATCGGTTGTTTTTTTGTTATATTTGAATAAAATTGTCAACCATGATGAAAAATGTTTTTGCGCATCGCTTCAGAACTGCACGCCTCATCGCTGGACTATCCCAGCAGGATTTAGCTGATAAATTAGCTATTACTAAACAGTCTATCAGTAAGTACGAGCGTTCTTTAATGTTACCTGACAGCAGCCAATTAATAAAAATTTCCAACGTACTTCATTGCTCACCCGATTATTTCTTTCGACCACTTACTGTAAAACTTGAGCATGTCGAATTTCGAAAGCGTTCTAAGCTGAGAGGAAAAAAGTTGGAAGCAGTTAAGGCGAAAGTGATAGATGAAGTAGAACGTTACCTAGAACTAGAAGAGTTGTTGGGTATCAACCACCCCTTCGTCAATCCAATAAAAAAAATACTTATAAACAGCTTTGATGACGTAGAAAATGCGTGTGATAAGTTATTAAAGAAATGGCACTTAGGATATAACCCTTTGCCAAATATCATCGAGATGGTGGAGGATAACGGCGTGAAGGTTATCGAAATAGACGCAGCAGAAGATTTTGATGGCCTTTCTGATATGGTTGGAGATGCCATTCCCGTAATTGTTGTAAATAAAAAAACTGACATCGTAAGAAAACGCTTCAACTTGCTACACGAGTTAGGGCATATATTGTTACAAATTTCGGATGAAGCCAATAAAAAAGAAAAGGAGCGTTTTTGTAACCGTTTTGCGGGGGGCATGCTTATTCCCAAAGAGATATTATTTAAGGAACTCGGAAGGAAACGAAATAAATTTTACATCAAAGAACTAATTGAAATAAAGGAGTATTTCGGTATCTCTATCGCTGCTATCGTATATAGAGCCTCTGAGTTAGGCATCATCCACGAAAGCTACTGCAAACGCTTTTGGCAAAAAAGAAATCAAGACAAAAATCTCAAGTTGGAACGAGATGGGTACGGAAAGTACCAAGGAAAAGAAAGCTCTGGAAGGTTTCAACAATTACTTTACAAAGCTCTTGCGGAAGAAATCATAACCGTAAGCAAAGCCGCTTATCTGGCTAAAACTGAAGCTTCTATAATTTCTGAAAATCTACAATTATTTTAATTTTGAAAGTAGCTATCAACGATGCTAATATATTGATTGACTTTTTTAAGATTGGATTACTCGAAGAACTCCTCACGCTCAACTTAGAAATGCACACTACTGACTTGGTTGTGAACGAAGTCACGAGGATTCCTAGCCAAAAAGTTGAGATCGAAAAATTAATCGGAGAGGGAAAACTCCTAGTCAATAGTTTCAATATTGATGACTTACAAATCATTATTTCGAGAAGCCAAAACAATGGCGGAGTATCTATTCAGGATTGTTCAATTTGGTACTGGGCAGAAATCAATAGTGCAATATTGCTAACTGGTGAAAAAAAACTGCGAAAACTAGCGCAGTCAAACGGCGTAGAGGTTCATGGTTCGCTTTGGTTACTTGATGAGTTACTTATTCAAAATATACTGAATAAAATGGAAGCCTGCCAAGCGGTAAAGCGTTTAGTTGAAACCAACAATAGACTTCCAAAAGACGAGTGTCAAAAAAGAATCAGCAGTTGGTGTTTGTAAAGCGAATGTTATAACTTTTCGTTATCATAAAAATACACATCCATTGTTTTCATTTTTTAGAAAAAAAAGAAATTCGTTACCCGACTTATCATACCTCACAGTAGATATGCACTCCCATCTGATTCCCAATATTGATGACGGTGCTAAAACCATCGAGGATTCTATAACAATGATCTTACAGCTTAAAGAATTGGGATTTCAAAAAATAATAACCACCCCTCACATCATGGGGGAGTACTATCCCAATACGCCTCAGATTATTCGAGCGGGGCTAAAAAAATTAACTGCTGCCCTAGCCGAAAAAAATATTGACGTAGAAATTGAGGTTGCGGCGGAATATTATCTGGATGATTATTTTATCCAATTACTGGAGAGCGGCGAGCGATTACTTACACTCTACGATAATTTTATCTTGGTTGAATTTTCTATGCTGGCAGAACCCGTCAACGCCCTAGACATGATTTTTCAGCTAAAAACCAAAGGGTATCAGCCAGTTTTAGCGCACCCCGAACGGTACTTGTATTTCGGCAAGCAATTCGAAAAATTCAAAAATCTGAAAACGGTAGGATGCGATTTTCAATTGAACTTATTGTCATTGTCTGGGTACTACGGACTGGCTCAAAAAAAATTAGCAATCAAATTGCTAGGTGCTGGATTAGTGGATTTTTTGGGAACAGACTTGCACCGAATCCGTCAAATTCAATCGTTGGGTAAGATAGATCGAAGTACCCGCAAGATGCTGTCCAAGCTTTCTTTTAAAAATCCAATCTTGCGGTAGTTTTAAAAAATTTCCATTTGGATTCTAATAATCCCAAATAATTATTCTTTCTTTATGTCATTAGATTTATTAACAAAAGGACAAAAACTGATTTTCTCGATTATTTGAGATTGATTCATAAACAAAAAGGTACTCCTTAATATTTGTCCCTACGAGTACATTCATCTGGCAAGTCTAGCCAGCAAATTATCCTCTGCCCCCATTATTTTCTTTATTGTTCGAAATCTAATAGTAAAATTATTTAAGAACAACAATCATACTTCCGTGAGCAGATCGCAAACCATCTTGTCCGACCGAGAAGTTATACGACTGATTCAAGTAAGGAATCAGAAAGGTATAGCATTACTCTACGATAAATACAGCACTTATCTTTATGGCTTCATCGTCCAGATCGTCAAGCGCAAAGACCTATCTGAGATCGTCATGCAAAATACTTTTCTCAAAGTTTGGAATAACATTGATTCTTACAATGAGGATAAAGGACTATTTCTGACGTGGCTAGTGAGAATTGCGCGCAACTCTTCCATAGACATGATGCGCGCAAAAAACTACAAGAAAAATCTAAAGTTACTGAGCCTCGATTATGTTTCCGTAGATCGTGAACCTATCACCAATACCAACCAAATGGAATACCTCGACCTCCGAGGTATCGTAGCTAACCTCGATGAAAAATGTAGTGTGATCCTGCATCTGATATATTTTGAGGGATATACCTGCAAAGAAGTGGCGGAAGAATTAGAGATTCCACTCGGTACAGTCAAAAGTAGAATTAGAAAAGGATTCAAAGATCTCCGAAAAATAATTATCCGATAGCTGATGGATGTACATGCTTATTTGAAATCTGGTATTATTGAGAGATACTGCCTTGGCCTCACCACACCACGGGAAACTAATGAACTCATGGCGTGGTGTGAAGAACATCCTATTATTGCAAAAGAACTAAAAGAATCTGAGATTGCGCTTTCTGCCTATCTGGCTTCATTCCAAACTTTACCCTCCACACAATCTCGCCGAATTGTCAAGCATTGTATTCAAGAAAATGAGGCTTGGAAAAATGCGAAGTTATTCGGCGAGCAAATGCAGCTAAAAGAATTTATCAATATTTCTAGGGGAACAAATCCCTACAACATTAGGCGAATCGTAAAAGACTTACATCCTACTGCTCATTACGAAAATATGGCACATCATGCCTTGTACGCAAAAGATAATTACGAATTATCATTGGTTTGGATAAAAAAAATAGTATCGATGGAAAAGCATTCAATGCTCGATGAGCGGTTTCTAATTTTGGAGGGGAAGGCAGATTGTTATATTGATAAAGAAATATTCGCAATGGAAGCCGACGACTTTATACAAATACCTCCCCGTAGTCATCGTAAAGTAGTGGTCACTTCCGCTACTCCCGCCAAGGTGATTTTATCGAGGGTCTTGCTTTAGTTTCTTCTGTTTTATTTTTAGAATTTATATACATAATATACTGATAAACAGTTTATTATGGATGTTATTAAGCACTACAAGGGACAGAGATTACCCCAGAATAACGATAAATCGTACGCTTTGAGGTGATATCTTTCATTACCTGAAGTTTAAGTTTGGAGGCAAGTATTTCTTAGTTGGCAGTTATTATTAAACGCATGAAAATTTTTTGCCTGCTTCCTCTTTTCTTATCCATGATTTGAGATAGTTACCTTTTACCTAAGGTTTTGAAAATAGCTACTCGTTGAAGCTCAGGAGTGATTCGCAAGTAGTTAAAAAAACTATAAGTTATAAAGCACATCGCTAGGTGCAAATCGTCACCAATCATTCTTCCTTCCTCAATTTGACCAAGCCTAAAATGGAGACAACATTCCCTGCTTCATCCCGTTCGTGTACCATTTCTGTTACTTCTACGGGGATAGGATGATTCGTGCGGTTCTCTTTAATGCGATACTGCGAGCGGAAAAATATTCCGTCTTTAAGACTGAGCAGTTTTTTTCTGTTTTCTAATACCTTTTCCAAATCCTCCTTGTAGATTACATTTTCCAAAAAATCATTTCCAAAATCAAAAAGTTGTTGTCCGGAGTAATCACCGAGTTCCAGCGACCGAGTCGTCGTGAAGGAAGGTTTGCCAGATGTCAGTTCGTAGATGTACAGCGAAGCGGGGATGGAATTTTTCATATGATTAATGTAGTCATAGAAGAGTTGTTTTTCCATGTCCACGTTGTTCTCTAATTTCTCCTGAATGACGCCTAACAATGTTTTTACATTTCCGGCTTCGTCTCTTTTATATACTTTTTCTGTACACAAAATAGTCTTGGGTTCTCTAGTGATTTTGTGATACATCCTGATATCGTACTGCCTGATTTCATCATCTTTTAGCTGCGCATCACCATTTCTGATCTTTATTAATTTTTCGATGTCCTCTTTAAATATAGTTCTGTCAATAACGTCTTCTTCCATGTTCACCAGTTCTTCGGGGGTATATCCCAGCATACTTTCAAGTTGTGTAGAAGAATATAAAGTCTTTCTTGCCTGCGCATCAAATTTGTAAATGATGGAAGGGATGGTCGTCATCAAGTGTCCTAAGTAATCATTGAGTTGGCTCTTTTCTATCATTGCTCGCTTGATGTCATTGATATTGATAAAATTGATGACCACACCCTGTACGATGCCTTCCTGCGTTTTGTACGGAATGATTTGTAGCTCAAACCATTCGTCTTTTTTATTTTGAATTTCTTTCTGAAAAGGTTCGAGGGTGGATAGGACTTGCTCGCCGTACCGAACCAGCTCGTATCCATTGAGGCTTCCCGAAAAATTTTCCAACGGACGCCCGAGGTCGGTATCCTGAAAATCAAAATGTTCTTTGACGGCGGGAGTGAATTTTCTGATCTTGAATGCTTTATCCAAAAATATCATTCCGATACTGGTGTTGGACATCAGGTTTTCCATATCGGTATTCAGCTCCGATAATTCCAGATTTTTCTCCTGCAACTCCTGATTGACGGTGTGCAATTCTTCGTTGAGCGATTGTAGCTCTTCATTGGTACTTTGTAGCTCTTCGTTGGAAGCCAGCAACTCCTCATTGGTAGCTTGCATTTCCTCGTTGGAGGTTTCTAATTCCTCTATTGTGGATTGGAGATTTTCCTTGGTATCGTTCAGCGCTTCCCGAAGTCCCAGTACTTCTTCCATTTGATTTTGCAAATTAGGAATGACTTTCTTTTGTTCCTCTTCGGTCAGCGGTCGCTCCATCTCCTCGATGAAAGTGATGAGAAATAATTTATTCCTTATTTTTCTTCTACCCAGTAGTTTGATGTTCAGTTTAATTTTGGAAAGCACTCCGTCGTTCAGGTAATCTATTTTTTTGGTGATCAAGCTATCATTACCTTTGCTCACCTCTCTGATACCCGTAGAGACGGGTAGATTGATCTCATCGGGAAGCACATCCATCAAGTTGGTACTAAACCCTTCGTCGGGCATGCGCGCGTATTTTTTCAATTTTCCTACGGCGTACTGGATGTCGTAGTTTTCGTCAATACACACCACTACGGATTTGAACTCCTCGGCGAGTAGCTGGTTGACTTCTCTTTCTATTTTTCCTCGGTAGGTTTTGACTTGGTTGGGTGCGTAGATGGGTTCGCCGTTACGCTCTATGCGCCACGGTTCTTTCCGGTCGGTAGAGATGAGTTTGGAGGGATTGATATTGCGGTAAAACTTCCACTTCTGGTTGACCTCCTCGAAGCTATCGTGTAACAAATCAATATTCTCGGCACTCCCCATGAATAGGTATCCTCCTTGCTTTAGAGAAAAATGTAGGCTAGAGAGTACTTTTGATTGTGTATTTTTTTCCAGATAGATCAACATATTTCTACAACTCACCAAATCCATTTTGCTAAAGGGCGGATTATTGAGCACATCGTGTTTGGAAAAAATAATGTTCTTTCTGATTTTTGGTAATATTTGGTAACCGTTGTCTTTTTGGATAAAATAGCTATTCAACCTTTCGCTAGAAATATCGAGCGCAATGGTATCAGGATAAATTCCCTTAGCGGCGATGTCAATGGCTCGCCCGTCAATGTCCGTCGCAAATATTTTGTAAGAATAATTGGACTTGATTTTCCGCAAAAACTCCTCAAATAAGATGGCGATTGAATAGGCCTCCTCTCCTGTAGAACAAGCGACAATCCATATTTTTATCGGCTCAGTTTTTAATTTTTTCTCCTCTACGATATTGGGAATAATCTGCGTTTCGAGAATCTTGTACGCCTCTTCATCTCTAAAAAACTTAGTCACTCCGATCAAAAATTCTTGTACGAGAGTGAATTTCTCGTCGGGATTACCGTACAGTTGTTCTATATAATTTTCTATGGATTCGCTCTTAGTGATGTTCATCCTCTTTGCGGTTCTACGCAGTAACGTGGGTTTTTTGTAGGAAAAAAAATCGAACCCCGTGTGTGCTTTGATAATTTTTAGTATTCGATCCATAGCGTTTACGTTACGTCCGAGATCGGCCGCCGTGATCACATCGGAGAACTGCGGATGGGATACAAAATCTATCAACTCGTTGGGCATTTCTGCGGGTTGGAGAATGTAGTCCGCAATGTCATTCAAAATGGCACTTCGGGGCATCCCGTCAAATTTGGCACTGTCTGGACTTTGCACAAAAACGGTTCCTCCTGCCTCCTTGATGGCCTTGCCGCCCCGCGTTCCGTCGGAGCCCGTACCCGAAAGAATGACCGCAATGGATTTTTCTTTTTGATCAGATGCTAATGAATACAAAAATATATCAATGGGAAAATTCATCTGCGAACTCACAGGGCGCTTGACGAGCTGTAACCGCCCATCCTGAATGGTTATATTTTTTTTGCTTGGAATCAAATACACTCGATTAGGTTCTACTTCTTCTCCGTCCTGCGCTTCGTCTATTTTCATAGAGGTATTACGCGCCAAAAGTTCGGGCATCAGGCTTTTGTAGTTGGGAGAGAGGTGCTGCACGATGACGAACGCCATACCCGTATTGTCGGGGCAATTGTCAAAAAACTCTTGCAATGCTTCGAGTCCGCCGGCGGAGGTGCCGATACCAACAATGTAAAATGGATTGGGGGGATTCACAATTTGGAAAGTATTGTGCTCTTTGTTTTTGGTTTCTTTTCCCATGGTGTTAAGTTTTTTGAATTTGATAGATGATTAGTGAAAGTTGTACCGTAGCCTAGTAGGCTATCCATTGAATTGAATAGTGTATCATATTTTTTCTAAAAGTAGTAAATAAGGCGTGGGCTAAAATGCTGGACTACAATTACTAGGAGCAAATCTAAGGGAGTCGCAGAGTTTTTATTGGGAAAATCTATCCGTAACTAACAAGTGTTAGGGTTTAGATTTTTTCTCAATGCTCGTATTCGTAGTGATAGTCAAATATACAATTATTCTATACAACTCCTTGTATGGCGGCCAGATAAACCAATTGCGCGCTGGTCTTTAGATTTAATTTCCGCATCAGATTCTTGCGGTGCGTCTCTACGGTGTAAACACTTATATGTAGCTCAAGCGCCATCTCCTTATTCGTCATGCCTCTACTCAGTAGGGCGATAATATCTTTTTCTCTTTCGGTAAGCTCCGAAAATTTATCGAAGTAATCTTTGATGTTTAGATCGGTGCGTGATTTTTTCAATCCTTTTCGCTGACTGTACACCGAGGGACTAATCAATTGTGTACCCCCTTGTACACGGTGTAGCGTTGTCAATATTTCTTGGGTATCCGCATTTTTACTCAGGTAAGCGTGGACGCCGTATTCCATCATGGACTGCACTACTTTCGAAGAAGTATAGTTGGAGAAGATGATAACTTTAAGATCGGGAAAACTGGAGATGAGTTCTTTTACCAATGTAAAAATATTGGTCTCTGGCAAATTAATATCCATGAATAAGGTATTAACTTTTTTGAGCTGGCGCAAAAGCACCATCAGCGCCTCACCATTATCCACTACACCTAACACCTCGCACTCGGGAGAAGTATTCAACAAAGCCTGAAGACCAAGGGTAACAATAGGTTGATTATCCGCAATGACAATATTTAAATAGGGATGTTCCAAAGTTAGTTGTTCGAATTTGCTAAGGAATGGAAAAAACAATAAACACAGTTTCTGACGGTCTATTTTTCCATTCCTAAAAATTTAGGCTTTTGAATAAAAGGAAAGTTTATTACCAAATCGTAAGAATCGGAATCAAGAGAAGAAGGGAAAATCTGATATCAGTACCTAGCATATTTTCATTAAAAAAAAATTCAACAAGCCCTCCCTTGCTTTCATTGCATCGTACTGCCTTTTCCCACTAACGATCATAAAATAGATGATTCATATGTAAATAAAACCAAATATACCAATTAATTGGTATTGCAGCACAAAAACTTTACACTCATATTTGCATCGTGTAATATTGTTACTATTAATCATGTGAATTTTCCAAATATTCACAACTTACACACGCCTAGATTCAACACTAACCATTCTTACATTTCTCCTTTTAATTTCTCATATTTTGGAGTCATCAGACAAAGATGACAAATCACGAAGCATTTCCCACGTAGTCGTGGGGAAGGTGAATTACCGTTTTTTGTCAAAAAAAATAACTAACACACTACCACACACTAGATAGGATCAAACCCTATCATCGAAACATTATTCACATTTTCCTATTTGGATGCTCCAAATAAAATGACAACCATAGTTGCTTTTATAGATAATAACATGTGTCTCAATCTAATGGACTACACATAATAGTGTTTCATAGTGTGAGGGGTAGTTATCCAGCTACCCCTTGTTTCTTTTACAATGGAGAAAAGGAATTAATCGAGTGCAGTATGTTTGACTGACAGTGGGTGGAGATTTGGAATCCTCGTGCTAAGATGCCAAGGAGTTGCGATTGGGTTTGGAATATTTCATTTCCAACAGTTTCGATTCAAATCCTAATTTTCGGAAAATAGCTTTCCAAGGATTATCGGGCGTTACCAGAAAAGCGATATCACCTTTGGCAACTTTGATGGTCTGATCGAGTAGGTTTCGATTAACTTCGTAGTCAGTATTTTGTTGTGTAGCAAAATAAACGAGAATACTTTCGGGTCCATAGCCTGCCATACCAGTCTTGTTGACTACCGTAGCGGCAATGATGTTATCGTTATCGTCTTCTGCCGTCACGACGTACCCTCCGAAAGAGGGCCGATCTTTCATGGCGTACTCAATGGCACTCGTGATGTCCTTTTTTTCAATTTTACAATCGCCTTGATTGTCGAAGAGAAACTTGGTCAGCCGGTGCCGATCATAAGGACTCATCTTACTGAATGCGTCGTATAGTGTTTGCTTAAACATAGTTACCTCCCAAAAAATATTGATAGTGTAAAATAATTTTTCTCATAAACGGACATAATATTAATTAAAAAATTTCTTAAACAAAAAAAATGACCCTAGAAATAACCTGCACTAAACGTTTTAAAGAAAATTTTG
>JBCCJE010000078.1:0-11508 GCA_039027925.1 Bacteroidota bacterium | reverse complement strand
TTTCTTTATGCAAGGCGAAAAACATAGGCGATGCGGGGCATCCTGTGCTTGCTTGATGCCAGAGCATCAAAGGCTTTTCAACGCAGCAGAAAGGAAAAAGAACAAGTAGAAAATGTAAAGTTATTATTGAACCATTCCTTATTGGGCCTTTACAGGCCTATTTCGATTTCAGCACATTAAAGGTCTGTAAGACCGACTCCGTTTGTAAAAAAATATGATTACAGATCAACAGAAGATATGTAGTACTGACTCCGTTTGTCAAAATTGAACTCATCACTAACGAAGAAATATTTAAACTCAAAAACTTTGTACACCCCTAATTTAGAATTAGGAATCTCCGATAGCTTGGGAGATGATAGCTTGAAATTGTATCAATTTTACCACTCATCATTTTCCACAACCGCTTGTCATTTTATTGTTCAACTACGAGTTCAAATATTTTATATTGAGAAAAATTGCAAACTGCTGCTTCAATCCGAATGACACGTTTCAATTAATTTCCCCTGAGATTGCGGGATAAGCATTTTCAACCTGCCTGCCTCAAAAGGCGGATTTTCAATTTCTCATTTTATTCAAAAAAAAGACAATTATGAAAAAGATCATGGCTATTTTAATTTCAATGATGGTATTTCAATTACATGCCCAAGAGGTGACGGGCGATTGGGAAGGTACACTAGAGGTGCAGGGCACAAAACTGAGAATTGTATTTCACATCATGGAAAAAGATGGAAAACTAAAGTCCACGATGGACAGTCCCGACCAAGGAGCAAAAGGGATTGCGATGGATAAGACGACTTACGAAAATAATCAATTGACCATCAAAGCCGCTTCGATGGGGATGACCTACACCGCCAACTTAGACGCTGCTGGCAAAAAAATAACTGGTAAATTCAATCAGGGTGGAATGTCCTTTCCATTGGATTTAGTACGGGCAAGTGCTGATACCGCAAAGCCTAAAGGAGGAAAAGCTGATCCCGTGGTTCTTGGTGATTGGAATGGAGCGTTGGATATATCGGGGATGCAGCTCCGAATTATATTTCACTTGATGGACGAATCCGGGATTCTAGTAGCAACGATGGATAGCCCCGACCAAGGAGCGGAGGGAATTATGATGACGGAAGCCCGTTTTGAAAATGGCGACCTGAAAATCGTAGCCAATGCGCTAGGAGCGACCTACACCGCAAAGTTGAGTGATGACAAAGCGACTTTGGATGGGACGTTTGTACAAAACGGTAATTCCCTTCCGCTAAAAATGACTAGAGAAAAAATAGCAAAAAAAAAAGTAAATAGACCACAAGAACCCAAGACCTTTCCTTATCAACAGGAAGAAGTAAAGTTCAAAAACCCAAATGGAGGACATCAACTAGCGGGGACATTGACAATGCCCCAAAGTGGGGAATTTGAAAAAGTGGTAATCTTGATTACGGGCTCAGGACCGCAAGATCGAAACGAGGAGCTATTGGGACACAAACCCTTCTTGGTGCTTTCTGATTTTTTTATTCGTCACGGTATCGCTACCCTCCGATACGATGACCGAGGGGTAGCGGCATCGGGTGGCAATTTTAGCGCAGCCACTTCTGCTGATTTTGCTACGGACGCTGCCGCCGCAGTTGCTTTTTTAAAAAATAGAAAAGACACACGGGGAAAAGCAATTGGGCTAGTAGGCCACAGCGAGGGTGGTATGATTGCGCCAATCGTAGCGAGCGAAAATGCTGACGTGGATTTCATAGTTTTGTTAGCGGGGCCGGGCATTGACATCAAAGAACTATTGCTACTGCAGCAAGATAGAATTGGCGCAACGCAGGGTATTTCCCAAAAAGAAAGGCAAGAAAACAACGAAGTTAGTAGGAGGATTTTTGATTTTATTCAAAAAAACCCAACGATGGAAAAAGCACAACTAAAGGAGGAATTATTTGACATACTAGGAAAAGAATACGATAAAATGTCGGATACCGAAAAAGCAGAAAATGGCGATAAAGCAACCTTCTTAAATAATCAAATAAAAACTGTAATGACCGATTGGTTCCTCTACTTTATGCGCTTCAATCCCGACGACTTTTTGAGTAAGGTGCGATGTCCAGTTTTGGCGGTGAATGGGGAATTAGATTTGCAAGTAACGGCTACCGAAAATTTGGCGGGCATTGAAAAGAGCTTGAAGCGAGCAGGAAATAAAAATTTTACCATCAAGGAATTTAAAGGGTTGAATCACCTTTTTCAAAAAACGGCAACGGGTGCCCCCGCCGAGTACGCTACCTTGGAGGAAACGTTTAACGAAGATGCAATGAAGTACGTGACGGATTGGATTTTGAAGTTGTAGAGGCTGTGCTGGCACCACCTCTCGGAGGTAGTTCTCCGTATTTGCTTAGCTCTGCTAACTGCTGAGTACTCTGCCAAGTGGCGTTGTTGCATGAACATTTATCCTTTGGTTAAAGAGGTTTTTCGATTGCATAAATTTTTTATAGAACAATTTTTCTCATAAAAATTTGGTGACTACTTAGCACCATGCTTTGAGAACCTCGTGGGTTGAGAAAGCGGTAATGTAAGTGTTCTTAAAGCCAAATTATGGAGCGTTTGTTGGCTTTAAGAACTTTTGCTTTACTTATTTGCTATCCCACGAAGTTCTCAAAGCATGGTGCTAAGCAGTTACAAAATTTGGCAAAAATCAGAAAAACGAAATAATAAATGTTCATGCAACAACACCCTGCCAAGTAATAAAACTTCCGATTAATGTAGATGGAGTAGTTGTTTTATAACAATGCACTTGTAATATTTTTCTGATTTGCGAAAAGTATTCTTAGGAATGTAATTTTTGGACGAAATTTATAGAACGCTAGCTAGGTTGCTAGAAGGGCTAGGTCGAGGGTGGGGCACTATTTGGGAGAGGTAGTGCGAGTGGGTTAAAACAATTCAAGAGTTTGGCGAAAATGAAAATGCTACATAAAAGGTATGGACTTGTGAATACCCTACCCCAAGGGGGTGATATTTTAATCAATAAAATCACTCCTTGGGAATTCCTTAATTACTCTGCGATTATTACTTTTTAATTTGCGGTGCTAGAAGGTATCGTAAATTCATGGATTCGATCCACGATCCAAAAAACTAACAGAGAAAGAACTATATTTGGAAAAAATGTGATAAATAAAACATGAGGAATCTCATAAAGAAATTAAAGATCGAAAATTTTAAATCCATCAAAGAGGTAGAAATTACTTGTGGGAGGGTAAATATATTTGTCGGCAAACCTAACGTTGGCAAGTCAAATATCTTAGAGGCATTATCTCTTTACACTCTTTTGAATAGTAGTTTTGTACCCAATGAAATTATAAGATTCGATACTGTTGATAATTTTTTTCATTACAAATTGTTAGGCAATTCGATTGTGATTGATTCTGAAATGGGGCGACTTGAACTGAAGTATTTTGATGAGCAGGAGAAATTTGCAATGGTGTATGGAAACTCTACTCGTAATCAATTTACGCTGTCTAATTATAGTAGTTTGGATAAGCTAATAGAGCAAATAGAGTCGAAGAGGGGAAATGATAATTTTCCAGGATGGATAGGCACATTAAATAACTACGCAGCTAAAGATATCCGATACAAAGAGGAGCACCTAGTATTACCTTCGATTAAAAAGTACGATTTTCACAAAGAAAAATCTGTCGAAAATTTTATCACTAAAAATCACGCTTTGTTATCTCCTCACGGTAGAAACCTACCCTCCATCTTAGAATCGAACGGGGAGCTACAAGATGAGATTTCGGATTTCTTTAAAGATTATGATCTAGAGTTTGTGTTGGATCGGTTTGATAAAAAAATTGAAATTCAGAGAAGGAAAGAAAATTTCGTAGATAAAATTCCCTACCATTTGACCGCTGATACTTTACAGAGAATTATTTTTCATTACGCTGCGATAGCATCTAATAAAAATTCAGTTTTGCTTTTTGAAGAACCAGAGCATCATTCTTTTCCTCCGTACATTAGAGCACTCGCAGAGAAAATAGTGGAGTCGAGTGCCAACCAATTTTTTATTACGACCCATAGCCCGTACTTATTTAACACTTTGGTAAGCGAAATCAACGAACCTGAAGGATTGGCGGTGTTCATTACGACTTTCAAGGATTACGAAACTAAGATCAAAAAACTAGCGGAGAAAGAACTATCAAAAATTCTTAACTACGGGGTGGATGTATTTTTCAATTTAGAACATTTTCAAAATGAGTGTTTCTCCAAATGACAAAAATTAGTCAATCCTAATTTCTCTCCTAGAGGCAAGCAGCGAAAAAACAACTTACCCTATCTTATCTTCACAAACGCTCGCGACTATCCATTTTTAATATTTAGAAAAACTTTCCAGTAAGTTATAGTATCCGAATATTTTATGACATAGGTATTCCGTTGCGTGTACGCAAGGGTGGTATCTACTACAAACATTAAACTTATTACCACATGAAAAAAGCTATTCTTCTCCGATTGACACTTATTCTGTGTTTATTTTTTTCTTTTGAAAATCTTTACGCGCAGCCGAACGTAAGTCTTATTGCTTCGGGGTGTATTGATGAGCCTGCCACTTTATTGATTGATGGTGATACTGCGCCATTTGATATTAACTGGGGGGACGGATTTACTCAAACGGTAAATACTGATGGGAGCTATTCCTATTTTTATGATTTCCCTGGGACATTCGAGATTCTTATCACAGATGCGCAAGGGGATTCTGTTGTATTATTTGTAGATATTATACCCTGTTTTATTGATCTCTTCGGAAACTTTGAACCTTGTCAGGGCGACTGTGAAGTTTACGATGCAGTAGGTGGAGGTTTTGGAATTAATTGGCAGATTGAGGATGCTAACGGAAATACTGTTGGATCCGGAACTGATTTTCAGTTTACGTATTGTTGGGATGTTCCGCCGGGAGATTATACAATAATCGTTGATGACTTTGTGGGACAGATTTTTATTTACGAAGTTCAAGTGCTGGCAGGTAGTGTACCACTTGATATCGTTTCGCTTGCAAACACTTTTTGTCAGGCGGATAGTTTAAATCCTTCTTCTTGTGAAAAAATATGCGCCAACTCTACTGCCATTTATACCATTCCTACTGCGCAAAATGTAACGTGGGAAGTTCTGGGCGCAGATAGTTGGACACCCAATGGCAACCAAGTAGAAGTCGAATGGGGCGCACCCGGGAGTGGTTCAGTATCGGCTACTGCGAGCGGAGGTACTCCTAGTGATTTGGGGGTGGACTGTAGTTCTCAGATGCTCTTTGGAATAAATGGGATTACTTTTGGAGGTAGTGCTACGGTGACGGGGGGAACTCCTCCATATACTTATAATTGGTCAAGTCCGAATGGGTTTACATCCAATGAGGAGTGGTTCAACATCACGCCTGCTTCACCAGATAATGCAGGACCTTACCTTGTTGTAGTAACCGATGCTATCGGGAATACTGCATCCTGTGAGGTGATTGTAGATTATCAACAAACGCTCGGAGGAGAATGCTTGGTCACCTACTACGGAAATGTGACGAATGCTTCCAACTGCGCCAATGCCTGTGATGGATCCATATCATTTAATATTTCTGATGCTGATCCTCAGGCTACTTATACTTATCTATGGAGTACTGGATCAACAACTCCTGCTATTACAGGACTTTGCCCAGGAGAATATACAGTTACGGCCGTTGAGGATAATACGACCGAGCCGTGTATGTTTGTACAGACTTATACGGTCGGTTGTAATTCCACATCCGGCCCTACTTGCCCCTCTACCTCTACGATTTGTGTGGATATTCTTGAAGATCCCGATGCGGCGTTTTCTACCATCCCCGCTGCGGTCAATGGAGCAGTGAATATTTGTGAAGGAGGTACGGTAGTCTTTAATAATGAAAGTGTGGGAGCTAGTATTTTTGAATGGAATTTTGGTAACGGAAATGTCTCTACTGCGGTGAATACTGAACAAACTTACCCTACCGCGGGTACGTACGAGGTTTATTTAATTTCTAGAAATGATTGTTACTGCGGTGATACTACTTTTTTGACGGTGGAAGTAGCGGATGCTATCAGTCCTACCTTGGATTGTGTAGGAACAATCTGTGAAAATACCACGGTGACTTACACGACGGGTGCTGACTGTGGAGCGTTTGATTGGCTGGTCACGGGGGATTACGTTATTCAAGATGGGGGAGGGGCAGATGATGATTTTATCACCATAGAGTGGCTGACTGGTCCTGAGGGCATTATTGAACTGAGTGTGTCGGGATGTGCTACGGGAAACTATTGTTTGGAGCCTACCGTGGAAGTGGTGCCCATTATTTCTGATAATGCAGTTATCAAGGGACCAGAGAAAGTTTGTCGTTTGGATGAAGCCACTTATTTTATAGATGACTATTCGGCTACGGATTTCGTTTGGACAGTTTCTTCGGGTGGCGAAATTTTAGAAGGACAAAATAGTAGTAGCATCAAGGTCAGATGGGAGGGTTCAGTTTCACCCAACGCGCCACAATGGGTAGCTGTGGATTACGATAATTGTTACTTAGGATGTGGAGGAAGTGATACTAAAGATGTTTTTATCTTACCTGATTTTTATATAGAAGGACCGATTGAGGTATGTGAAAATGAAATGAGTACCCACGTCGCTAAAAAAGATATAGCGGGGCTAAACGATGTGGATTGTGATTGGACGGTGACCGCTAGTAACGGAACGGTGGTGTGGACTTCAACAACTCCAACCGATGAAATTAATTTGGATTGGAATACGATAGCTGCAGGGGCAGGACGGTATGCAATTCGAGCGATACCTACTGATCCATTGGAAGTTTGTACCGATCACTTTACGAGTTACATCAATCTTGTTGCGCCTCCTACTTCGCCTACTTCGATAGCTGGCACTACGCAGATTTGTCCCGGGACTGTTTACACCTACGAGGTCAATTCTAGCAATCCTAACTACGTTTTTAACTGGACGATTAATGATGGGGGAAATATAACTAACGCCACGGGGAAAGTTGTCAACGTGAGTTTTGGAAATACTCCACCGTACATTTTATCAGTTACCCAAACGAGTACCGACGGATTAGCTTGTGAATCTTCTGCTTTGGATTTAGAAGTTTTTCCCCTACCCAACTTTACCGCAACGGGTGACGATCAAGTATGCGAAGAATCCGAGGCCACTTACACGGCTGATTTTTTTGAAAATGTAACTTACGAATGGACGATTAATCCTGCCGATGCGGGTACAGTGGTCTCTGGTCAAAATACAAATACCGTTCAGGTTTTTTGGCACCAAGGCGGTAGTGCTGCGCTCAACGTTACTTTGTGTGGGATGACAGAAACAATTCCTGTGACTATTATTTCAAAACCAGATCCCATTATCACGGGTGACTTATTTGTGTGTCCCAGTGAGTCCACTACCGTTGGCGTAGCTAGTACTTACGCTACTTATTTATGGAAAACGGAAGCCGGCGCAACGCTGGCGAATACGCCTACGGTGGATGTGCCAGCGGGTGCTTACGAACTGGTCGTGACGGATAATTTTGGGTGTGAAAATAACGTGGCATTTGAGGTGGTCGGATATCCACAGCCAGAAGTAAGTATTTCCGTTTTTGGAAGTTGGGGCAGATGTTATTTGGGCAATGACCCCGATCCTCCAGCAGAATTGCAAGCTACGGAAGTGCCAGCGGGTTTTACTTACCAATGGTATCAGGATAATGTTCCAATTCCCAATTCGAACTCGTCGGTTATCACCACCTCTGATTTTGGTAACTTCAACGTTGCCGTGATTGACCAAAATGGTTGTGAGACTTTTTCTAAAGTTGTTACCCTTTTTGAACTTTGTAACTTTTCGGGAGGGGTTTGCAACAATCCGAGTTTACCGGGATTGGACTGCGAACAAGGAACGGATGTCCAAGTAGCTTTCACCGCAACGAACGCCTGTGACGTTTTTGATTTCTCCTCTATGATGTCGCCCGATATGGTATCAGGAACAGCTACTTGGAATTTTGATGATCCAGCGAGTGGTGCTAACAATACATCTACATCTGATAATCCTACGCATCAGTTTTCCAACGCAGGGCACTACATCGTCACTTTGATTGGTCTCAACTCGCAGGGCTTGGAATGCTGGGATTCTAAGTTGGTGACCGTTCCCATTTCTCCTAATTTTAACCATCTTACTGCTTGTGCTGGCGAGTCTATGGAGTTTGAAGACCTGACGGGATTTTTACCCAACGAAACAGTTCAGGGATGGAGTTGGGATTTCGGTGATCCAGCGAGTGGTACTAACAATACATCTACGGATCAAAATCCAACGCATATTTTTTCTACTTCGGGAACTTATAATGTCACCCTGACGGCCAGTCATAATAGTGGATGTACTGCATCCATTACCAAACAGGTCACGGTAGAAACTCCACCGACAGTAACTTTCGATCAGCCCGTAGAAAATTGCCAAGGTTCAGCGTTGAGTTTCGTAGCGCAGCCGTCTGCCGATGTTTTGTTTTACGAATGGAATTTTGGCGACCCCGTAAGCGGAGATGCCAATACTTCCGAAGTCGCTAATCCTTTCCACGAGTTTGGTAGCCCCGGCGATTACATGGTGACCTGTACGGTAACGGATGTGTGGGGTTGTACCGACGTGGAAGCACTAATGATTACGGTAGCACCCAATCCACTCAACGGAGCTATTTCGTTTAGCATTCCTTCCCCAATCTGTGATGGCGATGTCACTACCTTAACTGCACCTACGGGAGGAACGGCGTGGGAATGGTCCGATGGCTCTACTACCGAAAGTATCACCACGGGGGAGGCAGGTGCTTACGTGGTCACCATTACCGATGATAATGGCTGTACTCACGTTGCTGATCCCGTAGTCTTGGATATCATTGCTTTGCCAACGGCGACCATTCAAGCCGTGGAGTACGATGAGTTTGGGCAGCCCGTTAATGTTTTTTATGACAACTACTCAACCTGTGAAGGTGAAGATGTTTTCTTACAGGTGGTGGAAAATGCCAACTACACCTACACGTGGTCAGACGGTACGGGGGGCCATGTACTGGAGTATTCCGAAGATCGAGGCAATCTGCTGGAAGATGGTACTTACTCCATTTCTTTGGAGGTCGTGGATAATACGACGGGATGTTCGAATACCGTTGGTCCCTTTAATCTGGTGGTACATCCAACGCCCGTAGATATTCAAATTTCTTCTAACCCTGCTAGTCCGATTTGTGAAAATACGATCACCACTATTTCCGTGGATAATCCGAGTGTGGACTTAACCTACGTGTGGAATACAGGAGAAATTGGAACGAGCATCGAAGTAAGTGCAGCGGGAGATTATTTCGTAAGAGGGATCACCGTATTCGGCTGCTCTGCGGAAAGTAACACCGTAGAGATTTCCTCTGGACCAGACATCAAAAAGATTCCTGATGGTTGTCATTCTCGGTGTAAACCAGATACGATTTGCTTACCTACGATCAATGGTGTTGCTGGTTATCAATGGTACTTGGATGGTAATCCCATAGCGGGCCCCAATGGAACGACAGCAGATTTTGTCGCATTTGAGAGTGGAGCGTACCACGTGGTGATGACCGATAATCTAGGATGTACCACTACTTCTGATATTTTAAATCTGGATTTATTTGATGGCTTCGGTACGTTTACAGGAAATGTTTACATGGACGTCAACGAAAATGGAATCATTGATGGGCTCGATACTTTGTTGAGTGGCATTGATGTGATTCTATCCGAAAATGGTACTGCGCTGGATACCGTTACTTCTGCGCAAGATGGAAGCTATGCTTTTGAAAATATTCTTGCTACTGCCTACAACCTACAGGTGGACATCAATGGATTGCCTACCAATGTTGTTCCCGTTTGGAATAATTTGGATTCTGCGCTGGTAGGTTGTGATGATATGGAAAACGTAGATTGGTTGTTACAAGTGGTTTGCCCTACGACTATTCAAAGTTTTAACGGGGAAACTTGCTTTGGGGAAAGTTACATTTTTGATGGAACAATAGTGCCACCGGGCGTACCTACTGATTTTACTTATTCGGATATCAATGGATGTGATTCTATTGTTACAGTTACCGTTACACAGTTACAAAATTACAATTTCACGACTTCACTTGCTGCCTGCGACGGCAACGATGTGACTTACAATGGGACTACACTTACTGCTGGTAGCACCACCCAATTTCCGCTAGTCAGCCCCGAAGGATGTAACTATTTCGAAACCGTGGAGGTCATCCCATTCCCGACAAATGATACTAATATTGAACTGGAAATTTGTGCTGGTGAACCCGTTATTTATAATGGGCAGCAGGTCAATCTTGGCGTGACGGAATTTACGTTCACCAATCAATTTGGTTGTGATTCGACCGTTTTTGTCAACGCAACACAACTTCCCGAAATTCAATTTGACATCCAAACTAATGAACCTTGCTGGAATTCTAGCGATGGGATATTGACGCTGGTGAATACTTCGGGGGCAGGTTTAGAATTTTCGTTGGATGGTAGTAATTATCAGGCGAGTCCGACTTTCGAAAATTTATTTCCTATGAGCTACGCTGTAACTGCTAGAGATGCTAACGGCTGTGAGGTAGAGGAAACGGTAAATCTCTCCGCATCTCCTCAACTTTCGGTACAAATGGCTACACCGCTCTTGCCCTGCGACGGAAGTGGAGTGACCCTGGCGCCGCAGGTTGTTTCGGGTGGCAATGCTGATTTGACCTATCTGTGGAGCGACGGAAGTGCTGGTAGCCAACTGGAAGTCACTACTGATGGCATCTATTTGGTAGCTATCAGCAATGCGTGTGAGACGATTACCACGGAAGTAAATGTAACTTACGAAGATGAAACACACGGCAATTACTTGTATATCCCAAATGCCTTTTCTCCAAACGGTGATGGCTACAACGATAAGTTTCGAGCATTTCCTACGCCCGATATTGATGTATTGACCTACGACTTTTACGTATTTGATCGTTGGGGCAATCATATCTACGAGGCACACAGCGTTGACGAAGGATGGGATGGTCGGTTTAATAACAAGACTTTTAACACGGGCGTTTACGTCTATTACATCCGAGCGAACATTGCCAGTTGTGGAAGGACGTTTGAGATATTTAAAAAAGGCGATGTGACCATCACCAATTAGAAATTAAAAGTTTTACAACTGTGAGCTATAGAGGTAGCGTTTTTCGAAAGAAGACGTTACCTCTTTTTTTGTTTTTAGAAAAATATTCTGCGACTTAGCAGCCCTGCGTTCTATTCTAATCCTGCTATTGATACCTCTTCAAATTAGTACTTTGTGCTTAACTTGGTTTTGCTAACAATTTAGCTTTCAACTCATAAATATATCTTTCCACTCCAATATTTAATAAATGTAAATGTATTGTTGAAATATGTTTTAAAAATTTAATATTATTTTCTTTGGATATACGATAGAAGTTTCTATATTTGATACATTAATAACTCTAATTCAACAATTAACAACAAATTTAGAGCAGAG
>JBCCJE010000077.1:0-11567 GCA_039027925.1 Bacteroidota bacterium | reverse complement strand
CAATAACTCTTTTGACGTACAGGAAGAGCCTACTCGTTTTCAGGTATTCAAACAACATAAGTTTCCCGAAGCCAAAAATCCAATGCAAAAAGCAAAGGAGAATGGTAAGGTAATTCGACCGTAAATAATTGAAAATTGAAAATGAAAAATTGAAAATTAACCGAGACGTACTATTCACGTTGATTCGACAATTTTCAATTTTTCATTTTCAATTTTCAATTACTCCCTGTACTTATCCATTCGCTCCATCGCCTTGCCTTCGTAGTATCTTTGGAGTTGCCACAGCGGTCGCTTCAATGATTTTTCCCATTCGAATAATTCTCGATAAAGTTGTTTTACTTTTTCGGGGTAGTCATCAGCTAGGTTATTACTTTCGGAAATGTCTTGTTGGAGATCATACAATTCGGCGGGGCGATCAGGGAAGCGCAGCAGTTTCCAATCACCATTACGAATAGCTGCCCTCGTTTCTTTTTTCCAATAAAGCACTCGGTGCGGGCGCGTAGATTTTTCTTTTAAAATAAAAGGCATCAAATCCACTCCATCTATATCCTGCAAAGTGTCCACCCCTCCCCCACCAACGCTAAAAAAAGTAGGTAATAAATCCAACGTAGAAATCGGAAGGCGATAATTAGATGCCGCAGGAAGGACACCTGACCACTTGGCAACGAAAGGAACTCTGATCCCTCCTTCCAAATGATTCGCCTTAGTTCCACTCAGAGGAGTATTGTCAGATTCGTTGGCATCCGTAGGCCCACCGTTGTCGTTCGTAAAAATGATTAGTGTGTTTTCGTCGAGTCCCAGTTCAGTTATTTTTTGAAAAATACGACCACAAGCCCGATCCATCGCTAAAGTCATCGCTGCCAGTTGTTGGCGTTTGCCTTTGAGGTTTGGAAATTGTTTGAGATCAGACGGTAATGCCTCCATCGGATTATGAACTGCATTGAAAGAGAGCATGGCAAAAAATGGACGATCCTGATTTTTCTCTATAAATCGAATTGTTTCGTCGCCGAAGGCTTCGGTGAGGTACGTTGGGGATTCTCCGAAATTTTTAAAGCCGCGCTCAAGCAAATCTTCCACGCGGTGTGTGGGGTTGTTTTCATCAAATTCAAAATAGCTTCTAGCCCCTCCACGAAAACCATAAAATTCATCGAACCCTCTCTTGGTAGGGTGAAATTTATCCGCATTGCCCTGGTGCCATTTGCCGAACAGCGCTGTTCGGTAGCCTAATGATTGCAGGTACTCCGCAATGGTTTTTTGGTCGAGCGGTAGTCCCATTTCGCTATCGCTCAGACAGGATTCGGACATGTACCCCGGTACGTTATTTTCTTCAAATCCAAATCGCTGTTGGTATTTGCCAGTCAAAATTCCCGCACGAGAAGGCCCACAAACGGCGGCGGTCACGTAGGCTTGCTGAAAGATCATGCCCGCTTTGGCTAGCTGATCTAGGTGGGGCGTCTGCATGATTTTACTCCCCTGAAAACCAAAATCAGCGTAGCCAGCATCGTCGGCAATGATGAGTAAGATGTTGGGTTTGGATTTGTATTTTTTTTTATGGGGTAAAAATGCAAGTAGGCCCAGTGCTAGGAGCAGCAACGAAAGTTGGAATGGAGTTGATTTTTTCATTAGGTTAAGTTAAGTAGTTTTCTTATGATTGCTATTATTTTTTCTGGACGCATGATCACATCGCCACAAAAAAATATCCCAAATTTTACAGGAGAAAATTTGGGATATTTTGACAAGTTTATTAGAGCTATAGTAATTTTCCCCGTAACGGGAAGTTACGGGGAAAGGTGACCTATTTAATTTTCCCCGTAATGGGAAGTTACGGGGAAAGGTGGTCTATTCAATTTTCCCCGTAACGGGAAGTTACGAGGAAAGGTGGCCTATTACGGTCGTAATCTTACCTCGGCTAAGGTAATATCATCCATGTAAAATTGTAGGGGTTCAGGATTGGAAGCATTGAAGCCTCTGATTCTGAACGAGTAATCAGTAGTCTCATCAAACTTTACGAACGTAGAAGAATAGACCCACTCACCGACGGGGAAGTCTGCGTTGAACTCTGGATTGGGTTCTACGTTTGGAAAATTAGGTTCCCAGAAAAAACGAAGATCGGATTCTAGCCCAGTAGGCACACCTACATTGACTAAGTAAATCCACGATCCTACTTCGTAGGTTTTTTGATTATTGGCGGGAAATAAAACAAATTCATTATTCAAGTCTTCGAGGTGAAAAATCATATTACCTTCAGGCTGAACCTCGATGTAAGCACTTGAATTTCCACTGTAAACGATGTCCGTTGCAATGGACAAAGAAAACTTACTCCACACGTCGCCCCAACCTGAATAAACCCAATTATCTGCTGATGTATTTTCAAAACCAAAATCATAATCTGAGTTAGTGGCTAGGATATTTACTTTTCTGAATACTAACAATTCATCCATAAAACCCGTTGCGGTGACGCCATCCAATGAAGTAAGTGTTCCTCCATTGAAAGAAACTTTGATAGAATCGTCGTTGTAAATTTCCTCACCACCCAAATCAATTAGTACTACGTTGCCTTCGTCGGGACTAATCGTTGCGGACGACAACGAACTGGTAATTAATTGTCCAGCATTCTCTACACTAATAGAAAAATCAGACTCTACCAACGTAGTGGGCTCTAGTTCTCTTTGGAAAGCAATGGCTATTTTACCATCCACCTCGGTGATTTCTTCTACCACCACAGGATCAGTAGAAGGGACAACTTTCATAAAATCTTCCAGGATCAGAGTGTCTCTACCAAAAGGTCTCGCTCGTGAACCAATAATCATCAAATCATAAGTTCCCAAAAATTTGTACTTAACATCTACTACGGAATCCATACTGACAAAAGTACTCGGATCTGCTCTTTCAAAATCCCAAGAGATGAACTCTGGCTCACCCACGCCTGTCCACGAAAATCGAACGGATCGGGCTGCGGGAATTTCATTTTCTGCGTTATCTGTGATATTTAGAAAATCACCGAGCGTACCGTCAGGATTGATGTACTGTGCTTCAAAAGCAACTTCAATCGGAGGTAGTACTTTTATTACGATGGTCGTATCCAATGTTCTTCCCTGCTGCGTAGTGCCCACGTAGGCATCTTCTTTAAAGGTCTGCGTCAACTGAACATCATAAGTACCTGCTTGTGTCCATACTGTTTTTATGGCAGATTCGGAGGATGTCTTATCGTTATCAGAATCAAGGATGTCCACTACTCCATCGGGAAAAGTCCAAGTCCTAGATTCTACACCTGCCGACACATCTCCGAAGGATAGCTCGCCTTCTACTTCTATGGTATTTTCAAAATCCATTTCGGAAGTGAAAACCACTCGGTGACTTGCTTCATTCACTTCCAAGCCATTATCTTTCTTACAGGCAGAAATCACCATGACTAGAAGTATCAATAATTTAAATATATTTAAATTGATTTTTTTCATAATAAAAAATTAATTGAATTATAGATTAAGAATTATGAATTCAGAATGGTCTCTTGTTTTCATACTTCATTCATAATTCATAATTTTTCATTCATCATTAAAAATGATTAGTTAATCATATTGTTATTTTGTCTTTCCTGTGCTGGGATGGGGAAGTAGTCATGTTCTTCCGAAACGTAATTTTGCGCAGCGAGGAAAAAGTCAGGTCGTATTCTTTCCACAACAAAAATGGGAGGAACACCACCGTCGGTTAAGCTAAGGATAGCTGCAAAAGTTTCTCTCCACACTTCATCCGCTCGCAATTCGTCAAATACTTCTTTGACGATTCCCCAGCGTACCAAATCTTTCCAGCGATGTCCTTCGTAGCACAATTCCAGCGGTCTTTCTACTCTTCTGATATGCGTCATAACGGCATCAACGGTAGGTTCATTGAGTTCCCAATTACCGTGAATTTGCCGACTACGGTGCATCGCTGGCATCTTACCTCCATTATCGTCAATGTATTGTTGTAAAGTAATGACACCTGCTCTCGTTCGGATTCTATCAACGTACTCGATGGCAGTAGCCACGTCGCCCGATGCTTCTAGTACAGCCTCGGCGTACATCAGGTAAACATCTGCCAAACGGATGTGACGGAAGTTGATACCCGAACGCGATTGCACATCCTCCGAGGGTAGGTGGTACCAGTTGGTGTGTTTTTTTATGTAGGCACTTTGACCAAATGCCCAACCACCCGCAGAACCGATGGGGAGTAGGTAAAAATCAGTTTCTCCGTTGAATGGGCAGATACTTGCAGACATTCGCTTGGATTGCAGGTTTCCATCGTTGATGGAATTATTAGGATCTACTTCGTCGTAAACAAACATTTCGTGTACGATGTAGGAGGGCAGTAGTGTGTTGAATGCCCCAAAGTTCAATTGTCCCAATGCTCTCGCTAGAGTAGTAGCTTCGGCACCCGATTCAAAATTATTATCATCAACGACGGCTCCACCTACGCCCGGATTGAGTTCATCAGAATAGGCCACTTCAAAAATGGACTCTTCGTTAAATTCATTTTCCTCACTCCAATTGTGTCTGATGTCGGGTGTAAGTGCGTAAATGTCAGCATCAATGACTTCCTTGAACTCGGCGGCGGCTCTAGTCCAGTCTTCCTCGAAGAGGTACACTTTGCCCAACATCGAAGTAGCAGATCCCCAAGTGACCCGACCTACATCTCCGCCTTCCCATTTTTCGGGTAAATTCGCTTTGGCAAATTCCAGATCAGGTTTGATAATTTGCTCGGTAACTTCCTCTTTGGAGGAGAAGGGCTTATGAAAATCTTCGTCGTTCTCAATCACCTCAAGGTGCATCACTGCACCATTATAAGTATGCGCCAACTGCCAATAGAACCAGGCTCTTAAAAACTTCGCTTGCGCTTCTATTTCAATTTTTGCATTTCCCGAAAAAATAGACTCGTCTTCGGTCTGAATGTTTTGGATGACTTGATTCGCTCTGAAGATGCCCACATACAATTCGTCCCACTTGTTGGTCACATGATAAATATTATCATTGAAGTTGAGATTTCTAAATGCGGTAGGTCGGTACCAAGTCTCTGTACCGCCAATATCTCCCAAGATCATCTCGTACACCAATTCACCACCACTCACACTTTGAAATTGTAAGGCACTATAAACGGTAGTCAAGGCGCTTTGGTAATGTGCTTCGGTTTGCCAAAAAGTATCGGTAGTAATGGCATTAGGATTAACTTCGGTTAAAAACTCATCCTCTTTACAACCGAACAACAGGAGCGTCGTCAGGATAAAAGTGTATAATATTTTATAATTTTTCATTTCTAAATTTTTTTGATTTCAAAATTTAAACTCTCTTAAAATCCTGCTTGAACGCCAAAAATAAACCGGCGCGCTACGGGATAATTTCCTCTATCAATTCCTCTTAAAAATAGTCCATCCCCTCCTACTTCAGGATCGTAACCTTCGTACCGAGTGAAAGTAAATGGATTCATCGCCGACACGTAAATTCTCAATCGCTCAAAGCCAATTCTATCCACCGAAGGGAAAGTATATCCAAAATTGATATTTCTAATTCGGAGATAACTACCATCTTCTATGAATAAATCAGACCGTGCTCTCACATTGTTATGAAAGGAATTTTGGCGATCCGTAGGGACGTCAGAGTCAGGATTTTGGGGAGACCACATATGGTAGATGTCGAGGTGTCTGCCCGTAGCGTAAGCGTAAAATGCTGCTCCGTTGTAAATTTCTGCACCGTAGGACAAATAACCTTGAATGAAAAAATCAAAGTTTTTGTACTCCAAATTTAATCCCAACCCAGCCTCAAATTCAGCTTGTCCCGAACCTGCATAGACTCGGTCGGAGTCCGTGATGACATTATCTCCATTCTGATCAATATACCGAACATCACCCAATTGAGCGCTTGGATCAATGGCTTTGTATTCGTCTAGTTCTTCTGGTGTTTTGATGATACCGTCCGTTTCAACTAGGAAGAATGCACCCGCTTCGTATCCTTCGGCTAGGAAGGTGGTAAAATCTACATTATTACCCAAGGCAAGGGAAGGCCGACCGTTGGCAAATCCTCTTTCTACACCATTCAAGTCGGTGACTTCATTTACATTTCTAGTAAAAGTACTGGTCAATCGGTAGTTCAAACCGAAGGAAGTTCGGTTCTGATAGTTGAGTGCAAGTTCTACCCCTTTATTGGTCATGTTACCCGCATTCGTCACTTTTACACTATAAAAACTTTGTGCACGGGGCTGATGCGTTCCCGAAGAGGGAGGGAGTCGCTCGGATAGCAACATGTCTTGCTTTTCGTTGAAATAGACATCCGCCGTAAAGGTCAAGCGATAATCCAACATAGAAAGATCAATTCCAAGATTCCGAGATACGGTGGTTTCCCATTTGATATTGCTGTTCACGTAAGCTCTTTGGACTAAACCAAAGTTGAGTTCTTCGTTGAAGCCAAATGGATAATTGACCCCACTTTCAATAACTGGTGAAAAAGCGTAAGACGGAATATCTTGATTACCAACTGCGGCGTAGCTCGCCCGTAATTTGAGGGCATCAATTTGTTTTACATTATCAAAGAATTTTTCGGAAGAAATATTCCATCCCGCCGAAAATCCAAAAAAGTTTCCGTAACGATTCGATTCAGAAAACTTCGAAGAACCATCTCGACGGAAGCTACCTGATAACAGATACCGATCATCATAGTTATACTGAACTCTCGCCAGTTTTCCGGCTAGTGTTCTGGTCTCGTCAAAACTGTTGGGAGCTACCCCCTCGCTACCTGCGCCAAGATTGACGATATCGTTACTCGCCGTTTCGCTGTAGATGACACCCGTACCCAACGCCTTGGAATTAAAACGCTCGTAGGAAAACACACCCAATAAGTTGACCTTATGCTTTCCAAATAGTTTTTCGTAACTCAAAACATTTTCGAGTGCTTCTTTTTTATTAAAAATAAAATTCTCGCTGAGGAGTGCTTGTGGTCGGGAAGCAGTAGGATTGTAGCTACCATCAGCTCGAAATACTAGATATTGAGGTTGGAAAAAACTACCTCGAAAATCCCAAGTATTTCTTCCTAAATTCACTCGGTAAGTCAGGCCATCGAGTATTTCATACTGCAAGTTCAAAGCAATATTAGAGCTATTGACTTTATTTCTATTTTCAGTATCCAACTGACTAGACAGATAACCGTACTGAATTTCGTTTCGTACTGGAATTTGAAAACCAGATTCACCAACGGGCGTGATCCCAGATAACGGCGGTTGCCAAGGCACTTGCACGATAGCTAATTCATACAATGCCCAAGGCTCTACCTGTCGGTTTTCCTCCGTAAAATTTACCGTAGCGAAGGCTTTGAATTTTCCCTTGGTGAGTTCACCCGTCACTCGATTGGTGAAGCGATTAAAACCAGAATTGATGAGTACTCCCGTTTGGTCAAAATAGTTAGAATTCAAACTAAAGGTGAGGTTTTGGATACCTCCCGAAACACCTAAATTGTAATTTTGGATACCCGCATTATTTCGTTGTACATCTCCCACGAAGTCGGAATCATAGTCCAACGCATCGGGATTAAAAAAGAAAATCAACGGATCACGCCCCAAAGCATTGAGCCGGACTTCTTCGGCGTACATCTGTTGTTGGGTATTCATTAGCGGCGTACCCGAAGTAATGTTTTGAACACCTCCGTAGGCACTAAAGTCCACTTTCATTTCTCCCGCTACACCTTTCTTGGTAGTTATCAAAATGACCCCATTCGAGGCGCGCGTTCCGTAGATGGAAGCCGCTGCGCCGTCTTTTAGAATATCAATGGACTCAATCTGCTCGGGTGCGATGTTGGGATCTTGATCGTAAGGAATACCATCCACTACGAACAATGGGCCGAGTGCCCCCGCATTGATGGAGCCTAATCCTCTGATCTGAATGTTAGCACCATCGCCTGGACGACCACTACTTGCTTGTACATTTACGCCCGCCACATTTCCTTGGAGCGCATCTCCTACATCGGCAGTAGCGGTTTTAAGGATGGTAGCAGATTCGATCTTGGCTACCGCTCCCGTTACTTCCTTTTTTTTCTGAGTTCCGTAACCCACTACCACCACCTCATCGAGGATGGAGGTATTTAATTGCATCACGACATCTATCGTAGTTCGATTATCAACGGGAACTTCCGTTAGCCTAAAACCAGTATAACTAAAAACTAGGATGTCATCGGCGGCGGCTTCTATTTCGTAATTTCCGTCAATGTCCGTAGCTGTTCCTCGGTCAGAACCTTTTACTAAAACGTTTACGCCTATCAGCGATTCGCTATCTCCTGTGACTACACCTTTTACGGTGAGATTCTGAGCATAACTAAAACTTACGCCCATCAGTAGTAACCATGCTATCAAATAGCACTTGGTTTTCCATTTTGAAGTTGAATTAATTTGCATATATCAGTTTTTATTTAGAAAATTTTGAGTCTTGAATTACATTCAAAATAATTGTTTGCTGAAATTACTTAGACCAAGAAAATACCTACAAAAAGGGCAATAGACAAAAACTAAACAAGCCTGCTATTTCCCCAAATTTTGAAGAAAATCAATATTTATAGAAATTATCAGTCATTTTTTATCACAAATGTTTTTGAATCACCAGTTGGTAAATGATCCATCTGTTCTTCGCAGTCTTGGCACTTCCAGCAATTTAAATGCTTCTCTTTCCGCCAGCGTTTCGTTAAATTCTACTCCCAGACCGGGCTTATCGGGTACGACGTATCGGGTGCCCTCGAGTTGGGGTTGGACGGGGTAAAAAGTAGTATCGTTAGTGCCAGCCTGTTCCGCTGGAGTGTTAATTTCTTCGAGCCACGCAAAGTTGGGGCAGGCGGCTGCCAGATGAATGGAAGCCGCGGTACAGATGGGCCCCAAAGGATTATGCGGCATCAAATCAATATAATGTGCTTCTGCTAGAGCAGCTACTTTTTTGGCCTCGGTCAGTCCGCCGACATTGCAAACATCCAATCTTACAAACTGAGTAATATTTTTTTGGAGAAAAGGGAGGAACTGCCACTTACTGGAAAATTCTTCTCCAATGGCGAATGGCACGTTCACCATTTTGCGGAGGGCTTCGTAGGCTGTGGGATTTTCATCTCTGATGGGTTCTTCTATAAAATCCAGCGTCCCTACGGGCATTTTTTGCATAAAAGAAACGGTCTCTGGAATCGAAAGGCGGGTATGATAATCAATACCGATGGTTACATCCTTACCTACTTCCTTACGCAACTCAATCATCCACTCCGCCATGTGCGCTATGGAAACCCTCGGCTCAAAAGTATTTTTGGGTTTGGTCATTTCGTACGCCGCGGGAGCAAGTCGCAGAACTGTCCAGTCGTGTTCCAGCAAAATTTTAGCTTTATTCATCAAATCCTCAAAAGTATTAAAGCGTAGAGAAGCGAAGCAATCCACGTAATCTCGGTGTTTCCCTCCCAACAATTCGTACACGGGTACGTCCAAGGCCTTTCCCTTGATATCGTAAAGGGCAATATCAATAGCCGAAATGGCGGCTGCCAAAACTCGACCGCCCTCAAAGTACTGCCCTCGGTACATTTCTTGCCAAAGTGCGCCAATCTTTCGGGGATCTTTTCCAATTAAAAATGAAGAAAAATGTTGGATCGCCCCAACCACAGCTAGCTCCCGGGTAGAAAGTCCTGATGCGCCCCAACCGTATATGCCTTTATCGGTTTCTACTTTGACTACCAGTTGGCTACCTTGATTGATACGTACGGGAAAGGTCTTGATGTTAGAGATTTTCATAAGTTGATTTTTACGTTTCGGAAAAAAGAGAGAGGCGGCTAGTAGAAAATTAAAGTTTTTTTTAATCTTTATTTTCCTCTCATAAATTCTAATTTCGTTTCTTTCCAAAATAACTGGAAATAATACATTTCGTAAGAAGATTGCGCTAAACAAAAACTGCACAAGACAAGATAACCCAGTTCATATTTTGTGATTTAAAAATGAAAAGAGAAATTGTTTGAAATGGAAAATTGAAAATTAACCAAGACGTGCTATTTACGTTGATTTGACCATTTTCAACCTACCTGCCGGCAAAAGCAGGTTTTCAATTTTCAATTTCCCGTTAATTAAGATTTTTACAAAATGAAACCAACCCGCAAACGATACAACATCTTAGCACTTATCTTTATCACAGTAGTCATCAACTACTTGGACAGAAGTAATATTTCGGTAGCAGCATTTGCGCTCAAGGATGAGCTTGATTTATCGAACGTTCAGTTAGGGATTATTTTCTCGGCGTTTGCGTGGACGTATTCCACCCTACAAATTCCGGGAGGGATTATCGTGGATCGAGTGCGCCCCAGAATTCTGTATCCTATTATTTTGACCTTATGGTCGGTAGCTACCTTAATCCAAGGATTCGTCAGTTCCTTAGCTGCGCTAGTAGGCTGTCGGGCAGCCATCGGAATTTTTGAAGCACCATCTTACCCGTGCAATAATAAGATCGTCACAAATTGGTTTCCCGAAAAAGAAAGAGCAAGTGCGATTGCCATCTACACCTCTGGACAATTCATTGGCTTAGCATTTCTAACCCCCACCTTGGTTTTGATTCAAAGTCTTCTGGGATGGCGAGGATTGTTTATCGTTTCGGGATTGATCGGAATAGTTTGGGCAGTCATCTGGTATTTGTTTTACAGAGATCCCCAAAGACACTACTCCGCCAATCAAGCCGAACTGAACTACATCAAAGCTGGTGGTGGAATGGTGGATGCTACGGACGAAGGGGCAGATAGCCAAAATGATTTTGAAGGCATAAAAATTGACTACTCCGACGCCAACGAAGCCATCATAGATAGTGTACAGGAGGGATATTTACCACAGAGTGAGCAGAAAGAAGCAGAGCCTTCCAAAAAAATTAGTTGGTCTGATCTCAAGCAGGCTTTCTCCCACCGCAAACTTTGGGGCGTTTACATCGGCCAGTTTTGCTTGGGCTCTTTATTTATATTTTTCCTGACTTGGTTTCCTACCTACTTGGTGGAGTATCGAGGTTTGGATTTTATCAAATCAGGTTTTCTGGCATCACTCCCTTTTTTAGGTGCATTTGTAGGTGTATTGTTATCAGGCTTCACCTCCGATGCCCTCGTCCGCCAAGGCTACTCGAACGAAGTGGCTAGAAAAGCACCCATACTTGTAGGTATGTTGTTATCTATGGCGATCATTGGCGCGAACTACACCGATGATACCGCTTTGATTATTCTTTTTCTTTCCATCGCTTTCTTCGGAAATGGATTGGCTTCTATCGGTTGGGTATTTATTTCATTATTAGCTCCCGTAAGATTAATTGGATTGGTAGGTGGAGTATTCAATTTTATTGGTGGCTTATCAGCGGTGATAACACCCATCGTTATCGGCTACTTAGTGGATGAGGACAATTTTGCACCTGCACTATTTTACATTGGAGCATTAGCATTTTTAGGATTTTGTTCTTATTTATTTTTGATTGGAAAAGTGGAGCGTGTGGGGGATGGTTAAGGATTATGGATTAAAGATTATGGATTATGGATTATGGATTCAAGATTATGGATTATGGATTATGGATT
>JBCCJE010000076.1:0-11611 GCA_039027925.1 Bacteroidota bacterium | reverse complement strand
TTTTTCTTTTTGCACGTTCGTTTTTACGAGGGTTTATACCTTTGCTTTTTGGGAATATTGTCTATAATTATTCCTCTTCTTTTAAATTTTCACCAAAGATTTTTTGTGTCCAAGTTAATGTCCATCTCGTTGGGTGGGATTACTTTTATGTCAGGTATTGTACTGCTAGGATACGATTCTGGTTTTATTTATGGATTAACTGCCATGCAATGTTTACCCATTTTATATTTTAAAAAAGCGATGTACAGAGCTATTTCGTTTGGCATTTTGATCCTTGAGGCAAGCGTGTTGTTTTTTATTTTTCACGATAAATTACCATTGGTTGATCGCCCCGAAATTATTCCTATTTTGCACGTTTTGATGTTTATCGGTTGTAGTTTATTAATCATTACTTACTTTGTGAGCTCTGCCGCCATCAACGAATTTTATGAGAAAAAGACCATCAAGCTACTTGGACAATTGACAAAACGCAATGAGGAACTCAAAAACTTTTCCTACTCTACTTCTCACGATTTGAAACAACCGCTTCGTACGATCCAAAATTTTATCTCTGTATTAAAAAAGAAAAAAAGGGATCAACTAGACGACGAAGGGCAACACTTCTTGGATTTGATAGATAACTCTGGTAAGCGGCTACACGACCTGATCGAGGCATTGTTGAGTCATAGTGTTTTGGGGCAAAACGTTACGTTCGAACAATTTGACTGCAACGAATTGATACAAGATGTTCTACTCGATCTCCATACCATGATTGATGAGAATAATGCAACAGTAAACGTTAACATGCTGCCAAAAGTAGTAGCTAATAAGCAAGAGATTGGAGCAGTTTTTCAAAATCTAATTACAAATGCCATCAAATTCAGAAGGGAGGGCATTAAGCCATTTATTCAAATCTTCGCCATTGACGCAGGGAGTTTTTGGAAATTTACCATAAAGGATAATGGCGTAGGCATTGAGGAAGGTGTTCAAGATCGGATTTTTCAAATTTTCCAAAAAGGACACATGAACGCTAAGATTCAAGGTACCGGTATTGGGCTAGCCAATTGTAAAAAGATAGTAGAAAATCACTCTGGTAAAATATGGTTGGATTCAAAAGTAAATCATGGAAGCGAGTTTTCTTTTACCATCCTTAAAGCTCCAGAAATGGTAACTTACAACTAGGTATTTTTTGGTGTAGAGGAGTGAAGCAAGAGTAGAAATATGAAAACAAAGATCACCTCAAATGTCATCGCTAATTCTTCCCACATCTTATCACTCATCTCTCATCTCTCATCTCTCATCACTCTTCATTCATTCATTCATTCATTTAGTTAGTTGGTAGGGTAAATTTGAGCTACGTCGTTATGTAGTTGTGACAATAATAATTTAGTATTTAAAATTTCGAACAAATGAAGCAGATCATTTTCCTCATCTTATTTTCTTTATTTCCTATTTTTTGTTTAGCTCAAATTTTACAAACGTCCAATCTACCCATTGTCGTCATTGATACCGACGGGGACGACATCCCCGACGAACCAAAAATCAAAGGAACAATGGGTATCATCAACAATGGAAACGGGCAAGTTAACTCGTTGTCTGATCCTTTCGATTATCACTTCGGAAACATCGGGATTGAGACAAGGGGCAACTCTACGCAGGACTTTGAGAAGATCAGCTACTCCGTAGAATTAAGAACAGCAACGGATCAAGACACTTCCGTGAATCTATTTGACATGGGAGAGGAGGAAGATTGGATATTATACGCTATGTTCATTGACAAAACCCAATTGCGCATCCCTTACAGTTTTTATGTATTTGAAAAAATGGGACACTACGCCTCCGAGTGGCAGTACGTCGAGTTAGTCGTTAATGGAGATTACCGTGGACTTTATCTTTTTTGTGAAAAAATAAAACGCGACAAAGAACGGGTGGACATCGCCAAGTTGACCACAGATGATATTGCGGGCGATGAAGTGACGGGAGGATACATCCTACGGATAGATTGGTTGGATGATTACGAAGGCTTCGAGTCGGAGTTTCCATCGCAGGATGGCGATCCGATGACTTACCAATGGTACTATCCCCGTGCCGAAAATATTCAACCACAGCAGGCGGACTACATCGAAAATTGGATGAACCGCTTCGAAAGTGCCGTCTTTGATGACGATTATACGAATGCTCAAGGAGAGCGATACACCGACTTGATTAAGGTGAGTTCGTTCACGGATTTTCTCCTCATCAATGAACTCAGTAAAAATGCCGACGGGTACAAGTTGAGTTCTTTTATTCACAAAGAAAAAGATTCGGATGGTGGGAAATTATCGGCTGGGCCGATCTGGGATTTTGATCAGACGTACGGCAACTCTTTGGTGTGTTCCAATTATTTACCGACTGGATGGACATACCTACAAAATCAAGATGGTTGTGAGGACTTGGAGTCTATGCCGTTGTGGTGGCAGCGTATGATGAGCGATACAATTTTTACGAATCACCTCGCTTGTCGGTGGCAACAATTTCGGGAGGATTTCTTGGATTTAGATGCCATCAATCAATGGATCACGAATGATACGGCATTGATCTCCGATGCCATTGCTCGAAATTATATGCGTTGGGATGATGTGATTGGGGAGTATATTTGGATAGAGCCTGATCCGCTACCGCAAACTTACCAAGCGGAAGTAGAGGCTATGCAAAATTGGATAGCGCAACGCATCGCTTGGTTAGATGCCAACATGCCCGGCAATTGTGAATACGATGTTATAACTTCTACCCAAGTGCCCAAACAGATTCCTATTAACATTTATCCGAATCCTGCACACGCCGTAGTGACGGTAAAAGCTAGTGAACCTACGCAAATTTGTATAATAGATATTTTGGGAAAAAGACATTTTTGTTCATCGGTAGCAAGCGCAATACATCAAGTATCCGTAAGAGATTTTCCTGCGGGAAATTATTTTGTGGAGATCAGGGGAGTTGATTTTTTTACCGTTGAGAAATTGGTGGTTCATTAGTTCAGACTCACGTTTTGGATAGGTCAATCAAATTGGGAATGGTGCATTAATAGATTCACATTCTATGCGAAGTTATTTTTCTTTGTGCAAGACGAAAAAAGTAGGCGATGCTTTTCAACTTGCCTGCAGCAGAAAGGCGCAGCAGACAGGAAAAGGAGTAAGTAGAAAATGTGAATCTATTAATGAACCATTCCATAAAGAATTATTGAAAATAAAATCCACCCGTAGATTTTCTACCCTTCCCCAAACTTATACCCATTCAAAAAATCCTTAATGGGCATCCTTTTTTTTCCTTGCAATTGCAAATCCTCCAAATCCACAAACCCATCCAAAGTGAAAAATCTAAGGTATTTTTTCCCATCGGAAGAAAAACTACCCGGCTCGTGGAGTTGGGCATCCACACCCTTGGTGGCTTTGAAGATCTTCAATTTTTTACCTTCCAAAGTAGTCCACGCCGTAGGAAAAGGACTCATACCCCGGATAAAATTATACACTTGTTCGGTCGTTTGGTCAAAATTAATTTCGCAAGTTTCCGTACGAATTTTTGGGGCTTTGCTCACTTTAGAATTGTCTTGTGGTTGTAAAGTATAATTGCCTGATTCAATTTTTTGGACAGAGGCCAACACGACTTCTGCGCCTAATTGCATCATTCGGTCGTGTACATTTCCGGTAGTATCATCGGGCGTAATGGGTAGTTTTTTTTGTATCAACATGTCCCCCGTATCAATTTCGTGTTTAAGGAAAAATGTGGTGACGCCCGTCTCGGTTTCGCCGTTGATGACTGCCCAGTGAATGGGCGCTGCACCACGGTAGGCAGGCAATAGTGACCCGTGAAGATTGATGGTCCCAATCGTAGGCATATTCCAAACTACCTCGGGCAGCATCCTAAATGCCACCACTACTTGAAGATCTGCTTGCAAACTCCTGAGCGTTTCGACGAAGGCTGGGGCTTTCAGATTTTTTGGTTGTAGTACTTGAAGTCCCTTTTCGATAGCATATTTTTTTACCGCTGATTGATGGAGTTGCTTGCTTCCACGTCCTATCTGCTTATCCGTAGCGGTGATGACACCTACGATGTCGTAGCCATTTTGGTATAAAATATCTAAAGAAGGCACTGCAAATTCTGGCGTACCCATGAATACTATTTTCATAAATTTTCCTGTTTTTTTAACTGCCACGAATTAACGCAAATTTTTATGGATTGTGTGGCTCACCGCTTGAAATTCTGTTACCTGCTGTGCAATTGTTCTGTCAAAAGAATAAATTTGTGGAACTTTAAGAGAGATGAGAGATGAGAGATGAGAGATGAGAGATATTGATTAAATCCCCCGAGGTTTTGGAACAAGTCTCATTTTAAATTCTCCCGACCCAACATATAACAAAATTACGCTGACATGAAAAAATTAACATGCTTACTTTTTTTTAGTTTTATTTTCCAAACCCTTTTAACTCATGCCCAACTAATCACAGTTGAGGGATACGCCTACGAAGAAAATGACCGTGGGTTTTTGAATGAAGTACAAATCGTGGTTTTAGACAAAAATACCAAAGTACTCCGTGCGGAGACATTTTCCAACATGGAAGGTTTCTACACTTTTGAAGTAGCTACTGGAAGTGAATATATTGTTAGCGCCAATAAAAAAGTATTCAAAGAGAACGAGCAAATCATTTCTACAGTTGGTGCCGACCCTAGTAAAAAGATGTATTTAAAAACCGAAATGGCTCGCAAACCGGGGTATCTCTTTGATGTGACAATGGCAGAACGCCGAACTTCCGACGAACCCGTAGATGCCATCGAAGGAGCTAAAATAGAGGTGTACAACAATACCAAGAAAGAAGAGACGCTGGTACTAGAAGATTATCCACATCCCAACTTCAACGTCACCTTCGAGCAGGGTAATCACTACACGGTGATGATTCGTAAGCAAGGTTTTTTTAACAAACGCATGGAAGCCTACGTCAACGTCGAAGGCTGTATTTTGTGTTTTGATGGGGTAGGGGATGTCCGACCGGGCGTATCGGATGTGATGACCAAAAATAATACGATGGGTACGCTGCTGGCCAACGTAGAGCTAGAACGTGCCCAACTCAATAAGAAAATCCAAATCGAAAATATTTATTACGATCTCGCTAAATGGAACATTCGAGAGGATGCTGCCGAGGAGCTGGACAAACTCGTTTTGACCCTCAAGGACAATCCTAGTATCATCATCGAAATGGGATCACATACCGACAGCCGTGGAAAAGATGCTTATAATTTAAATCTTTCCCAAAAACGCGCAGAGTCTGTGGTTAACTATTTGGTAGCCAACGGAATTGACTCCACGAGAATTACCGCCAAAGGATATGGAGAAACTCAATTGGTGAATCGTTGTAAAAATGGTGTAAAATGTAGCGAACGACGCCACCAACTCAATCGAAGAACGGAGTTAAAAATCACGGGATTTTTGGATGTTGATCCCTACGCCACGTTAAGTCTTAAAGATATTTTGGAGGAAGAAGAATTTCAAAGAATGCTTGAAGAAATTCAAAGTGAAGGTCAGATAAAAATCAAAGCAGGGGAGGAACTCCCCGACGAAATTAAAAAAGATCAAGAGCGATCTTCCGCCAAGAAAAATGAGACCCCAAAAACACCACCTACCACCTCGAAGGTAGAAAAACAACCTAAGCAAAACATAGTGCAACAGGTACAAAAATCAGAGATCAGTAAAAAGGAAACTCCACCCGCTACTTCGCCTACCAAGCAACAAATAGTTGAAGTCGAAACTACAACTACAACTGATACTCCTCCCTCCAATAATGTACCGAGCAACACAGATTTTTCTGGAAAAGTCATATCCACCAACGACGTAGAAGCGATGATGAAAAAAGAAAATCGCAGTACGCTACCCATCAAAATTGAACTAGAAGATAGAAGAAAGCCTGAAGTCATGCAGTTGGGTGGCATAGCCTCCAACTATCAAGGATACATGGTTCAAGTGATGAAGTCCCAATCTATGTTGCCGTCTAGTCATTTGTTGTTTGCGCAGTACAGCGATCTGAAAATAGAGGAGACAAAGGATGGAGGATTTGCCTACTTATTAGGGGAATTTAAAAATAAAAACGACGCTAGTAATTTTTTGAAAGCCGCAGTTGTTAATCGCTATCCGAAGGCGGAAGTTGTGTATTACGAAATGGGAAGGCGAGTGTTGGGGGAGTAGTGAGGTAGGATCGAAGGCACTAATTTTTTACATTTTCTAGAAAAATAGAATAGCCACAAAGTCACCAAGACTCCAAGTTTTTTTCTATTTAAATACTTCGTGCCTTTGCGCCTTGGTGGCGTTAAAAAAGAATGGCCACGAAGTCACCAAGCCGCTAAGTTTTTTTCTTTAAATACTTCGTGCCTTTGCGCCTTTGTGGCATTAAAAAAGAATAGCCACAAAGTCACCAAGACTCCAAGTTTTTTTCTATTTAAATACTTTGTGCCTTTGCGCCTTGGTGGCATTAAAAAAGAATAGCCACAAAGTCACCAAGTTTTTTCTATTTAAATACTTAGTGTCTTAGCGCCTTTGTGGCAACCTTCTAAAAAAGACAATATTTGTAAATATTATACTTTTACCGTTTCTTTTTTCGCAACTGGAACTACCCATCCGAATTGATCTGCTACCGCTCCGCTGCGAATACCGTTAATTTCATTTTTCAACAAATGTGCTATGGCGTGGGTCTCGGTGGGAGGGAGCTTCATATCCGTACCATCGTAGTGGATCAGCTCCACGTTGGAAACTACTGCCGCCGTACCCGTACCGAACACTTCTTGTAGCCTTCCATCTCGGTGTGCCTCGACGACCTCTTGGATAGTGAGCAATCTTTCTTCTACCTCGTATCCCTTATCTCTGAGTATTTCGATAGACATCATTCTCGTGATACCTTTGAGGATAGTACCCGTAGTGGCGGGGGTGATGACTTTGCCATCAATTACAAAGAAAATATTCATCGTCCCAACTTCCTGAATATATTTAAATTCCTTAGCATCCAACCAAAGGATTTGGTCATATCCCTTTTGCATGGCTTTTTTAGCGGGGTACAAAGAAGCTGCGTAGTTACCCGCCGTTTTGGCTTCTCCCACTCCGCCGTCTGCGGCGCGAATATACTGAGTGTCTGCGTACAATTTTACGGGCTTAGGATAGTAAGGGCCTACGGGGCCGGTGATAATCAAAAACTTATAAGTATCCGAGACAGTCACGCCTAACTTTTCATCCGTAGCAAACATCAACGGCCTGATGTACAAGGCACTTCCTTCTTTTTGAGGAATCCATCCTGCATCCAAACCCACCAATTCGTGCAACGCTTGCACGAATAAGTCTTCGGGAAAATTAGGCATACACAATCTGTCAGCAGAAGCATTCAGTCTTCTCACGTGCATTTCGGGTCGGAGCAAAGCGGGTGTACCATCGTTCATTTTGGAGGCTTTCATTCCTTCAAAAATGGACTGTCCGTAGTGCAAAGCCAAGTTGACTGGACTCAGGCTAAGATTGGAAAAGGGAACAATTTGAAAATTAGTCCACTCGCCGTCCACGTAATCAGCAGAAAACATATGGTCGGAGAAGGTTCTCCCAAATGGTATTTTGTCAAAATCTATTTCGGGCAGACGAGATTTGCTAACTTTGGTTGTTTCTATTTTATAGTTCATAATGGTATAGTTATTTTTTCCAAAATTAATTATTTAATTCCAATTTTTCTAACGTATTTTGTTTATACACAAACAATAATTTTTTTTCAAGCAAAATATTCTACTGATGGAAAATGATATTTTGTCAAGCGATTTTTTGGACTTTTCGGTTTACCCGTTTCGTAGTACGGAAGATGTCCTGAAAAACTGCACGGGGCGCAACCAAAAAAAATTATTGGTCGTCTTTGATGCTAAGGATGAGACTCTCGAGCAAAAGGAATTTTTAAAAAAAATCCTCCAAGCTGCGCAGTTTGATTTCGAAAATGACATTATTCTACTATCATTAACCGACAAGGCAACTTTTAGTTTCATTAGCTTCCGCACAAAAATTAAGGATCGCTTGGGCGATATTGACAATTTGTTAGCATTCGGTTTTGACCCAACATTTTTCGGATTGAATATTAATATCAAACCGTACGAACCTTGTCACTTTTATAATTGTGGATTTTTGTTTGCGGACGCCTTATCCACTTTAGAAAATGATAAAAAATTAAAAGGGGCACTGTGGAAAGGAATGCAACAATTGTTTTCGCTTGGGTAGAATTAAGAATTAAGAATTAAGAATTAAGAATTAAGAATTAAGAGTGAAGAAGAGTGCTTTGAATTTTTTGAAAATGCCAGTCAAAAAAGTTAAAAGAACAGTATGAAGAAAATCGTATTTGCTACTAGCAATCCCAATAAAATCAGAGAAGTAAAAGCATTGTTAGGAGATAAATTTGAAATCGTGGGACTAACAGATATCGGTTGTCACGAGGAAGTGCCGGAGACCCAATCCACCATCGTCGGAAATGCCCTGCAAAAGGCAAGGTACGTTTCCAAACATTATCAGGTCAATTGCTTTTCCGAAGATACGGGGCTAGAGATCGAAGCCCTCAATAATGAACCTGGGGTGGATACCGCCATGTACGCTGGCCCACAGCGAAACGCCGATGATAACATGAATTTGGTTTTGGAAAAACTACAAGATCAACCCAATCGCAATGCTAGATTTAAAACTGTCATTGCACTCATCATTGACGGAAAAGAGCAAACCTTCGAGGGCATCGTCAACGGAAGCATCGCACTCCAAAAAATGGGAACGGATGGCTTTGGCTACGATCCCATTTTTTTGCCAACGGGAGAAAAAAGAAGTTTTGCGGAAATGACCAAGGCCAAAAAAAATGAAATTAGCCACCGAGGAAGAGCCGTAAGAAAATTGATTGATTTTTTATCCCAACAAGAATAGTTGGATAGTCTGACTTCAAATGTCATCAACTTAGCGATAGTCTAGGAGAGTAATTTCGAAATTCCCCTCGCAGTTTTCTTTAATTTTATTGAATCTACGGTAGAAATTTGAGACTACCTCGTGGGAAAAAATCCCAAAGTTGACGACATTCGGTCTCACTTCTCCCACCACCACCAATTACGAAAATAATTTTAACCCGCTAATTTTTCTCCAAAAAAATTAAAACTCGTAATTTAAAGGCTAGAAACAAAAACTAATTACTTTGAGACTCAATCAAAAACATTTGACACAATCAACATCCATAGAAGGTATCATCACTTACGATGTCCTGCGATCCTGCATAGCGGGTAAGCGGTCGTCGCAGGAGCTACTCTATCAGTATTTTGCGCCCCGCATGTTTGGTATTTGTTTGCGGTATGCCCATGATTATCCCACGGCGGAGGATTTGCTACAAGAAGGATTTATCAAGGTTTTTAACAAACTTGATAAGTTTCGTTTCGAAGGGTCTTTTGAAGGCTGGATGAAAAGAATATTTGTAAATACCGCCATCGAACACTACCGCAAACCGAGTGCGCACAAGTTTTTTGTAGCTATCGAAAATGCTTACGATCTGAATGTTAGCAATTTGGCACCCGACAATTTGAGATCCAACGACCTACTGCGCTTGATACAAAAACTTCCAGATGGCTACCGTACCGTTTTTAATTTGTACGCCATCGAAGGATACAACCACAGAGAGATTGGGCAAAAACTCGGTATCTCCGAGGGTACTTCCAAATCCCAATTGGCGAGAGCGAGGGCTACCCTCAAGAAAGGTCTCCAACAATTAAAGTAAACCCCAAAAATTCATTTATACATTTTAAAATCCGATGAAAGAAGATCAACCCAACCACCTTGACGATTATTTTAAGCAGGAATTAGGCGATCACACTCCTACACCATCTGCTGATAATTGGAGAAAAATAGCTTCCGAACTAGAAGGACAATCCCTCGACGGTTTTGTCAAAAATCATTTGGAAGATATGGCACCTACTCCACATCCCGAAAATTGGGAAAAGATCAGAAAGCAACTTCCGCTTTCTTTGCTCCTACGTAATCAACTGAACTGGCTTAGCGGTATGGCGGCCATGCTTATCTTGTTTATGATCGCCGTATTGTTATTGGATAAAAAACCAATCACTAACGAAGCATCCGCCGAAGTGATCTCCAAAATTGAAAATGATGATCAAATCATCGTAGAGAAGGCAACGCCTAATGATTTTGTTTTTGCTATCAACGAAAATAGTGAGCAAAGAGAGTCCTCCGCAAGTGAAGAACTTTTTTTGGAAGATGAAGATACGATGGAAGAATTGTGGAACGATCTACTGGATGGCGATGAGGAAATTGTAGCACAAGCCGATACTGATATTATCCAAAAAAGTCTCGAACCACTACGGCAGCTACCTGCGGAAAATTTGGAAGCTACTACCAATGGGAAGTATCCTCCGAACTCCGACCAACCAAATACTACCTTACAGGAATTTCCGATTATACTGCCCAACGGAAAAGCGATCACCGAAGAAAAATAACCACCTCCATAAATGTAACACAAACAAAACGACAATTCCATTTGACCCATTCGTACTTCGCTGCGAATGGGTTTTTACTTTTCGTGCTATCCGTATTTTTATAACAATCGTCTAACGGTTCTTTAATTTTATCCCGAATAATTGGTGAGTTTTTAGGATAAATCTATTTTTAGGAAAAAAAGCAACATGACAGTACTCGAAACCAACAACCTTTCTAAAAGCTATGGCCCAGTCAGGGCAGTCAACCAATTATCCTTCCAAGTAGAAAAAGGACAAATCCTAGGAATCCTCGGCCCTAATGGGAGCGGAAAAACTACCCTGTTGGGGATGGTCTTGGACATCATCAAAAATGATAGTGGCTCCTACCAATGGTTCGGTGGACAATACGGCAACAATGCTAGGAAAAACCTCGGCGCTTTGTTGGAGACCCCCAATTTTTATCCTTATAAAAATGCAGTAGATAATTTGGAGGTGGTTGCCCATATCAAAAAAGTAAAACACCCACGGATAGACGAACTCCTGCAAATCGTCAACTTGGCACATCGAAAAACGTCACCTTTCTACACCTATTCGCTCGGTATGAAGCAACGGCTAGGTATCGCCGGAGCTATGATTGGCGATCCGGAAGTCCTGATTTTTGATGAACCCACCAATGGCCTTGATCCCCAAGGGATTGCCGAGGTGAGGTCAACTATTGTAGAAATTGGGCAACGCGGTAAGACGATCATTATGGCCAGCCACATTCTGGATGAGGTAGAAAAAGTATGCTCCCACGTAGCTATTATCAAAAATGGAAACTTACTGGCCGCTGGCCCCGTGGGCGCTATCATCAGCGATGATGTCCAAGTAGAGATTGCTGCGGAGCAGTTGGATCAGCTAAAAAATCTCCTCCGTACCCATCATCACATCAACCAAATAGAAGCGCAGGACGAAAAATTAATACTCTTCGTAGATCCCGAATTTTCGACGGCGGAGATTAATTTGTTAGCGCATAACAATGGAATTACATTAACTCATTTGGTAGCCAAGGCTAAAAGTCTGGAATCAGAGTTTTTGGAAATTACTAGCAAAAATTAATTCACACCCCTTCCTCAATCCGAATCACCATGCTTCATTTTTT
>JBCCJE010000075.1:0-11843 GCA_039027925.1 Bacteroidota bacterium | reverse complement strand
GGGTAGGTTATACCTTTAATTTCTTGTACACATTTTGCGAGTTTGCCGGACGCCTCTCCCCCGCGGGGGGGGGTCGGGGGGTGGAATATACGCTTTTTTTAATTTGATCTTAAATTCCACCCCCCAGCCCCCGCCAGCGGGGGAGATACGTCCTACAAGATTGAAAATCAAGTGCAAAAATTTAACAGAAAAGTGTTCTCAAAGGTAGAACCAATCACCTCTGCGCCAGCGAGGGAGAGGCGTCCTGCAAACTCGCAAATTAGATACACGGATTAAGCAACAAAATCTTCATAATCAGAACCAATCACCTTACTTAACCCTCTCGCTGTTGCTGTTCAGTTTTTGTCTATCATTTCCATAAATCACTTCTAAAAATTTATTGATAGATTGAAGCATTCAATTATTTATGAGCAATCAAAACACGTTTTGTAAAATCAAGAACTTTAAAAAATCATGAAAATCAACTCCGTCATCATTAGTGCGCTCGTACTCTCTACCATTTACTTTTTGGGTTGCTCTCCTTCGGGGGAAACTACCAAAAAAATGACCCTCCTAAGTTTTGAAGAAGGCATTGCGCCCACGCGGGTAGAAGCCGAGGACGCTACTTTTGAGATAGTAGAAAATGATAACCAAAATGCCCTCAAAGTTTCCACAGGATCGGCATTGGTAAAACCCGGCGTAGTGCTCAAAGAACCCGCCGACAAGCCTTGGGATTTGAAAGGCTACTACAAAGTCGAAGCCGATGTGACGAACATTGGGGATGAAAAAATCCAAGTGGAAATGTACGTAGGTGATGATCCCGACGGATTGACGAAATGGTACTGCTCTGATTACATTGATCTTGAACCCAACGAATCGGGAACGATCACCGTACCACTCGCTTGGACAAAATGGGTACACGAGCCTCAATTGGATATTGCAGGTATGAGAGGAATCCCCGGCAAAATCAAAACGGACATTGATGCCATTGTGGAGGTCTCTTTTTACTCCCGCTACGCCACTCAGGAAAATCAATTTTTAGTACATCAAGTGCGCGCCGTGGAGGAAATGGAAGTTCGGGATACTGCTGGATTTTTTCCCTTCATTGATGAGTTTGGGCAATTCAAGCATCGGGATTGGAAAAATAAAATCCACTCCGAGAAAGACCTCAAACAGATGGCTAAAATCGAAAAAGAAATCAACGAAAAAAATATCGCTCCCGATAGAAACAAATACGGCGGCTGGGCAACGGGGCCTCAACTAGAAGCCACGGGCTGGTTTCGTACCGAAAAAGTAAATGACAAATGGTGGATGGTAGATCCCGAAGGAAAACTATTTTGGACAACGGGACTCAACTGTATGGCATCCACTTCGGGCATTTCGGGGGTGCAAGGTCGGGAGCATTATTTTGAAGGCTTACCGAGTGAAGATAGTCCGCTTGCGCAATTTTATGATGAAGGTCGCTGGGCATCTCACGGTTTTTACAAAGACAAACTGCCATTCAAGGCGTACCAATTTAACCAATCCAATCTGTACCGAAAATACGGGGAAAACTGGTTGCAGCAGTACCGAGAAAATATCCATACCCGGATGAAAAGTTGGGGATTCAATACCATCGGTTTCGTCTCCGACAACGGGGCTACCCAAATGCGAAAGACGCCCTACGTAGGTACGGTATGGATTACGGGAACGCCAAAGATCGAAGGCTCTGCTGGTTTTTGGGGGAAATTTCACGACGTGTTTGATACCCAATTTCGATTGGCGGTAAGATCATCTATGGAGCGACAAAAAGAAGGAGCAGGTGATCCCTGGTGTTTGGGATATTTCGTAGATAATGAATTGTCGTGGGGAAAAACGGGTTCGTTGGCGGAAGGCGCATTGAGAAGTCCCGCTACCCAACCTGCTAAAATAGAATTTGTCAACGACCTCAAAAAGAAGTACCAAAAGATAGCACAACTAAATGCTGCTTGGAAAACCAACCACGCTTCTTGGGATGCACTTTTAAATCATAACAAAGTACCTACATCCGCCGAGGCACAGGTAGATTTAACCAATTTTTATAAAAAAATTGCGCTCACTTATTTTCGAACCATCAAGGAAGAACTCAACCGAATCGCTCCCAATCAGATGTACATTGGTTGTCGGTTTGCTTGGAATAACAATGATCCTACATTAAAAGCCGCCGCCAAATATTGCGATGTGGTCAGCTTCAACAAATACGAATACAGCGTCGAAAATGTATCCATGCCCAAAGGAATAGACAAGCCCATTATGATCGGAGAATTTCACTTTGGCGCATTGGACAGAGGGAGTCTGCACGTAGGCGTAAAATCGGCGAAGAGTCAAGAACACCGAGGAGACTTGTATAAAGCATACATTCAGGGGGCATTGCGAAATCCACAAATCGTAGGCGCACATTGGTTTCAGTACATGGACGAAGCTACTTCGGGAAGAGAAGATGGCGAAAACTACAACGTGGGATTCATTGATATTTGCGATACACCCTACGAGGACATGCTGGTAAAAGTACGGGAAACTACCTACCCAATGTACGAGTACCGTTACAATCCATCTCAAAAAAGCAATTCAAAGATGATTGGAAAAAAATAAAAAATGAATCAACTTCTACCTACAACAAAACTATATTTATCCATCCTCGCAATTTTCTTTTGGGGAAATAACGGGTGGGCGCAAACCGATTCTTGCTGTGTACTCGAAATCACCCGAACCATCCTACAAGGTAATGACGATGTAGAGGAGAGTGCCACGGGAGAGATGTACATGAACAGTTCGGACATCGAACTCGTCAACGATGGCAGCAACGGCAACCAAATCGTCGGATTAAGATTTACGGATATTCCGATTGAGCAAGGCGTGGAGATCAAGGAAGCCTATCTACAATTCACTTCGGATCAAGCAACGAGCACCAACTTTTCGGATTTAAATATTGCGATGGAAGCGTCGGATGATGCCACCATTTTTGAATCCACAGATTTTAATGTAAGCAATCGTTCGCTGACGAATGCTTCGGTGGATTGGATTCCAGAAAGTTGGGCAGTACCCCTACAAACAACGGATAAGCAAAAAACGCCCGACCTCAAAGCTCTCGTTCAGGAAATCATCAATCGGCCTAACTGGGCATCGGGCAATTCTGTAGCCTTTATTTTTTCGGGCATCGGTTTTCGCAGAGCGGTAGCTTTCGAAACGAGCCCTGCCCAAGCAGCTCAACTTGTCATCACTTTAGAATATCCCCAAGCAGATACGCTTTTGGAAAATGTGTTCCTCAATGAGATCATGCCTTCCAACGACTTGATCCAAGATGAGTTTGGAGAAGCCGACGATTGGGTGGAGATTTATAATGGCAATAATCACCCGTTGTTTCTTGGAGGGTTGTACCTCACGGATGATTCTACCGATCTACAAAAATGGCAAATCACGAGTACCCCTGCTCTCGAACCCAATGGTTACGGCTTGGTTTGGGCAGACGGAACACCCGAACAAGGAGGGTTACACGCTGATTTTAAACTAAAAAGTTCGGGGGAGTTTTTAGCCTTAGTACAAGAGGTCAACGGTACTTTACACATTTTGGATAGCTTGACTTTTCCAGCAGTTGCTACTGATATTTCCTACGGTCGGGTGGTAGACGGTGCGAGCGATTGGGTGTTTTTTGTAGCACCGAGTCCCCGTAGTTCCAACAATGGGCAAGGGCAACTATTGGATGTGGATATTCAATTTTCTCACACCAGCGGACACTACGATGCAGAAGTATTGTTAGAAATTTCCGTTACTGATCCCGACGTGAACATTTACTACACCTTGGATGGCAGCGAACCAACCCAGCAAGATATTTTGTACGAAAATCCCATCTTGATTGAGCAGACGCAACTCGTGTCCGCAAAGGCTTTTAAGTCAGGATTTTTCTCTCCCGCCATGCAGGCTGAATTGCTCATTATTGACGAGGCTGCGGAGATCGGAATTTTAAATGTCCAATCCGATCCTGACAATTTTTGGGACGATCAAACTGGTATTTATGTTAGCGGCACCAACGGTGGTCTTGACTACTGCAACGACGAACTGCACAACTGGAATCAGGAATGGGAACGCCCCTGCCAACTTACTTTTTTAGAACCTGACGGTACGGTAGGTTTCAACGTCAACGCCGGGATGAAGATCGGCGGGGCTTGTTCGAAAAACCTAAAAATGAAGAGCCTTAACTTCTTCCTGCGGAGCAATGCTTACGGGGATGAATTGATTGATTACCAAATTTTTCCCCACCAAGACATTACCGAGTACCGAAGAATAAAAATTCGCAACGGTGGCTCCGACTGGCAGGAGATGCTTTTTCGGGATGGAATGAATCACACCATTTTGGCGAATACCGTTGATATTGATTTGATGGCGTATCGTCCCGTACGTGTTTATCTGAATGGACAATACTGGGGGATTTACGGATTGAGGGAAATGTTCAACAAGCACTACATCGCTAGTCATCACGGCGTAGATGATGACAACATTGATCTGTTGGGTGATCCCTACGGCCCGAGGAGCACCGTGAGAGATGGCGACGACGAACGCTACAACGAGCTAGTTGATTTTATCAATAACAATTCACTTACAATTGCTTCCAACTACGAGACCATCCGAGAATTTATAGATGTGCAGGAGTACATCAATTATCACATTGCGCAAATTTACCTCGCTAACTACGATTGGCCGGGCAACAATGTACGGGTTTGGAGAGATAAAAATAATGGTAAATTCCGCTGGATGTTGTTCGATACCGATGCTAGTACGGGTTGGATAAGTTGGGGCAATGACGTAGGCAAACATTTTCATAACACTTTGGCGCACACCATGAATACTGCCCCCGTCAATATGTTTGTACCGGGATTTACGGAATGGCCCAACGGGGCGGAGAGTACTTATTTGTTTAGGAAAATGATGGATAGCGATAGCTTCCAAGATGAGTTTGTCCAGCGTACCTGCACTTTTCGGGAATTGATTTTTGCTCCCGACCGAGTAATTCCGATGGTGGATAGCGTGGAAAATTTGTTAGAACCCGAAATGCTAAAACACGTCGTCACTTGGCTGGGAAATAGCCAATTTGGAAGTGGCAGTCCATCGGGAGGTTCGGTGTTTTCGTGGCAGCTTCGGGTAAGTGATTTTAAATCTTTTTACGAACAGCGGTACAATTCGATTTTATCTATTTACGCCAGCACGCTGGGATTAGCGGATCGCTTTGATTTGACGTTTGGCTACGACGAAACGACCACGGGCAACATCGTCATCCACGAAAACGAAATGGCAGTTCCTTTTAATTACCAAGGAGCATATTTTAAAAATGTGCCCATCAAAATCCGAGCGATTCCCGATAATGGCTACTACTTTTCTCATTGGTTAGAAACTGGAAATCCCAACGCCGAGATTAATTTTGTGGGAAATGCCGATCAGACCTTAACTCCCGTTTTTACCGATCAGCCCGTTTCGACGGAGGATTTGGAATTGGATTTTCGGATAAATATTTATCCAAATCCAGTTGAAGAAATCTTGACAATTGATTTGTTGGATTTGGAAAATGAAGCTGCGTTGACGGTTTTTGATATTTACGGGAAAGTATTGTTACAGAAAGATGTTTTTGAAAAAAATACTACGATTGCGATGTCCGAATTTCCCGCTGGGATTTACTTAGTGGTAATTGATACGGAACGTGGAAGTATTGGGAAGCGGATTGTGAAAAATTAAGTATCTTCTTCCAGCTTGACTTTACGTCTTCATAGTTTGACTTCCTGTCAAGATATTAATTATAAGAATACTTTTGTAAAACTCATAGCTTGACAGGAAGTCAAACTATGAGAACGAAAAGCCAAACTTTACGATTTGAAAAAATAATTTCCAGCTACGCGCTGATGAACTATAATGAAAAATAAAATCTACCTCTTCATCCTTCTCGCATTGTGCTATTCCTGTGGAGGCCCTACGCTTCCCGATGAGGTAGCGGTGGCGTACGCAAGTTTACCCGAAGTGTTAGATTTTAACCTACACGTGAAGCCGGTACTTTCCGACAAATGCTTTGCGTGTCACGGACCCGATAAGGGGAAAATAAAAGCAGGATTGCAGCTACACACCAAGGAAGCTGCTTTTGCGGAGTTGCCAGATTCACCGGGGAAGTACGCCATCGTAGCGGGGAATTTGAGTAGTTCGGAAGCCTATCATCGCATCGTTTCGGAAGAGTCCAACCTAATCATGCCGCCGCCCGAGTTCAACGTAAAAATGTCGAACTACGAAAAAGCCATCATCATCAAATGGATAGAAGATGGTGCGGAATACAAACCGCATTGGGCATTTACCAAACCCCAAAAGGCGGAAGTACCAGAAGTGAGTAACAATGATTTTACAAAAAATGAAGTAGATCATTTCGTGGTACAAAAATTAGAAGAAAAGGGACTAGCACCTTCCGCCGAATCGGAGAAAGCATTACTGCTCCGGCGATTGAGTTTGGATCTGACGGGGTTGCCTCCGTCGCTGGAGGATATTCAAAATTTTCTTAAAGATAATTCAGAGAATGCTTACGAAAAACAAGTAGATCGCTTGTTGGCTTCCGTTCACTACGGCGAAAAAATGGCGACCGACTGGATGGACGTCGCTCGATTTTCGGATACGTACGGCTACCAAGTAGATCGGTATCGGGACATGAGTCCGTGGCGAGATTGGGTGATTCGATCCTTCAACGAGAATATGCCTTACGACCAATTTCTCACTTGGCAGTTGGCGGGAGATTTATTGCCCAATGCTACCGACGAGCAAATTTTGGCGACAGGATTCAACCGCCTACACCCCTTAAATATGGAAGACGGCATCATCGGAGAAGAATACCGTGTAGAGAATGTTTCTGATCGGGTGGCGGTATTTGGAGATGGATTGTTAGGACTGACGTTGTCCTGCGCCAAATGTCACGATCACAAGTACGACCCCATTTCCCAAAAAGAGTATTTTGAGTTGTACAGCTTTTTTAACACCATCAACGAAACGGGACAAATCTCTTGGGACAAAGCTGTACCGCCGCCTACTCTGGAAATTCCGACGGAAGCGCAAAAAACGCTCATCGCTCAATTGGAAAATAAAATTTCTGAACAAACTCAACGGCTACAAGAAATTTCACGAAGTGAAAAAGATGCTATCCAATCTTGGATTGAAAAGGGAACATTTAAAAATCCTAACAATAGTTTTACAAAGAAAGGACTAGTGGGGCATTACACCCTCGAAAATAAGTTGGCCAACAAAATTAATCCTCGCCAAAAGCCCAAAATAGATCGAGCGTTCTCTGCCAAAGAAGTTCCAACTTTTACCAAAGGACATCAAGGTAAAGGCTTGCTGCTAGATGGTGATACTTGGTTGGATTGTGAGGACGTTGGAATTTTTAAACGTAGCGACGCCTTTTCCGTTGGGCTGTGGGTCAATATCCCCGGCGAAACGACGGAGGGGGTTATTTTTCATAAAAATAAAGGAACGACCCTGCACTCCTACCGAGGGTATCATTTGTATTTAAAAGATAACAAACTAGAGTGGGCGATGGCTCGGACGATGCCCGAAAATGCCATCATTGAAGTGACCGCCGATACTATTCCTAAAGGGACGTGGACGCACTTGATGGTGACTTACGATGGTTCGAGTACGGCGAGCGGTACTAAGATTTTTGTCAACGGAAAAGAAGTCGCTACCAAGGTCGAAAAAGATAACCTGACACGGGATATTGTTTTTAATTATTTTGAAGATATAATCTACGCCGAGCCACTCGAACCGAACTTAAAGGTAGGCGGAAGGTGGCGGGGTATCGGTTTGAAAAAAGCCGTAGTGGACGAAATTTTGGTGTATGATCGGGCATTGACGGTCATCGAAGTTGCTCAAATTTCGGGTACGAGCAACAATGACTTTACAAAAGACCAACTTGCGGAACATTACCTCCATCATTTTTCTAAAAAATACCAAACGGCGCAACAAGAATTATCCATCGCTCGCAGAACTTACGTGGACAGCATAGAAAATGTCCAAGAAATCATGGTGATGAAAGAGATGGAAAATCCACGATCTACTTTTATTTTGAATCGAGGGGTGTTTGATAATTACGGTGAAGAAGTTTTTCCCAACACCCCCGAAAGCGTGATGGCCTTGCCCGCAGATTTTCCAAAAAATCGCTTAGGCTTAGCCAAATGGCTTGTGCATTCCGACAATCCTCTGACGGCTCGGGTAGCAGTCAATCGCTACTGGCAAAATTTCTTCGGGAGAGGATTGGTGAAAACGGCGCAGGACTTCGGTAATCAGGGCGAACTGCCTACGCATCCTGAATTATTGGATTGGTTGGCGGTCAAATTTATGGAAAGTGGCTGGGATATCAAGGCGTTGCAAAAACTGATCGTGATGTCCGCCACCTATCGGCAGAGTTCTTTTGTGAGTAAAGCATTGAGAGCAAACGACACCGAAAATGTATGGCTCGCTAGAGGCCCCAACATCCGACTGACGAGTGAGATGATTCGAGATAACGCCTTAGCGGCGAGTGGATTGCTCAATAAAGAAGTGGGGGGCGAGAGTGTGTACCCTTACCAACCCGAAGGGCTGTGGACGATGAACTTCGACCCTTATCCGCAGGATACTGGCGAAAAATTATACCGCAGAAGTCTTTACACGATGTGGCGGCGAACCAATCCGAATCCAACCCTCGCTACGTTCGATCAACCCGAGCGAAATCTGTGTACAGTCAAACGACAAAAAACCAATACGCCACTTCAGGCCTTGGTGTTGCTCAATGACCCCACCTTCGTAGAAGCCGCCAAAGTCATCGGGGAAAATTTGACTCGCTTTGATGATGTGAAAAAAGGAATAGCGCAAATATTTACACAGTTGACGGGCAGAGTGCCCAAAGCGCAAGAGTTAGAGTTACTACTGGAAATGAGGGCGCAGGAGTACGAAATTTTTAAAACCAATCCGCAAAAATCGAAGGGCTGGCTGGCCACGGGCGAATACCAAATTGATCCGACGCTGGATCAAAATCTAGTAGCAGCTAATGCCATTGTGGCGAGTGTGATTTTGAATGGAGACGTAACGATTACCAAAAGATAATTAACAATATGAGATTCCATTTTATCTTTTTTTTGGCTGTGTTTTTTGGATTGGCTTCGTGTCAATTTGAACCGTCGAATGAAATTAAAAGCGACTCATTTTGGAATCAACAACCACAGATTCCCCTCTTAGATTTTGAAAATACGGAGCTTAGTCATTCGTTTACCAGTAAAAATGCAACGGTCAAATTGGTGACTAACCAAGGCGTGACGCAGGGAAAGCAAGCCCTAAAAATCGAACTACAAAAAGACGAAAAATTTTCGGGTATCATTTGGCAACCCGAAACACCAGTAGATGCTAGCGAACTGAATGATTTTAGTTTAGTTTTTGATGCGACCAACGGAGGTGATTTTTCGACCCACCTCTACGTCATCGTGGAAAATGAAAATGGGGAACAACGCAAGCGATCTGCTTCCATCCCCGTGGGTACAACCAAAACTTATTTTTTTGAATTGGAGGAAAAATACCTACGGGAAGGTAACGATACCAACCTGAGAGACAATCCTAACCCTTGGAAAAAACAATCTACTTCCGTACAGATGAAAATGCGTGGAAGGATTGCGCCCACAGATTTTTCCAACATTTCTTCTATTCAATTTTTTATAAAAAATACCTTACGGGACAAAGAAGTGATCTTGGATCACATTCGATTGGTAGAACATCCACCGCTGCCCGAAGACTATCTGGTGGGAGTGGTGGACAAGTTTGGACAGAATGCTTTTTTTGATTTTGCGGGGAAAATTGATTCCGAGGCAACCTTAAAAAAATTGGCAGACGAAGAACTCCACCAACTCAAAACGGAGGGAAAAATGCCGGGCAGAAGCCAGTACGGCGGTTGGGCGGTTGGGCCAAAATTAGCCGCCACGGGATTTTTTAGAGCAGAAAAAGTGGAAGACAAATGGGCATTGGTAGATCCCGAAGGGCATTTGTTTTTTTCGTCGGGTATCGCTAATGTTCGTATGGCAAACACGACGACCTTCACGGGTCGAGATTTTAAAAATGATAAAGTTCGGTATCGAGATCCCGAAGATGTCACGCCCGAAGATTCGAGGGGGATGGTGGACTTGGGAGCGGAAGTGACGCGTACCGCTTACGTGGCGTATCCCGAACGGCACCAAATGTTTTTGGAATTGCCCTCGTACGATGATCCCCTCGCCAATCATTTCAGCTATCGGAGAGAACAGCACTTTGGACCTTTTGCCCACGGCGAAACATTTAGTTTTTACCAAGCTAATTTAGAAAGGCGATACGGCGAACCTACTCCGGGAGCACACTTGAAAAAATGGGTGGACGTGACGCAGGATCGTTTCCTGAACTGGGGATTTACTTCTTTTGGCAATTGGACAGGCTACGAATTTTACCACGAAAATCGAATGCCCTACTTCGCCAATGGGTGGATCATCGGAGATTTTAAAACGGTTCGTTCGGGATTTGATTTTTGGGGAGAAATGCCCGACGTGTTCGATCCTGAATTTGCGAGACGTGCGGAGGTGACCGTCAAAGTCGTTGCCGAAGAAGTCAAGAACAACCCTTGGTGTGTTGGCGTTTTCATTGATAACGAAAAGAGTTGGGGCGTACCAGAATCGCCCAAAGAACAGTACGGAATTGTTTTGGATGCTTTATCGAGATCAGCTAAGGATAGCCCCGTCAAAGCGGAGTTTTCTAAAATTTTAGAATCAAAGTACAAAACGATCCAAGCCTTAAATGCCACTTGGAAAACTCCAATAGAAAGTTGGGCTACTTTTCGAGTAGGGGTAGATTTTAAAAATCAAAAAGCCTACGAGGAAAGTATGGTCGAAGATTTTTCCATGCTACTAGAGGTTTACGCAACAAAGTATTTCCAAGTGGTACACGATGCTTTGGCAGCAGAAATGCCGAACCACATGTACTTGGGTTGTCGCTTTGCGCCGTGGGGTATGGGCAAAGAAGTATTGCGCGCGGCGGGAAAATACGTGGATGTGTTCAGCTACAATTATTACGAGGAAGGTGTTGGGCAGCAGTACTGGAAATTTTTAGAAGAGATTGACCGACCTTGTATCCTTGGAGAATTTCACATCGGGACGGCGGCTTCGGGATTATTTCACCACGGGGTCATCCACGCTGCCGATCACGAAGATCGGGCGAGGATGTATCAGGATTATTTGTACTCGGTGATTGACAATCCGTATTTCGTTGGGGCGCATTGGTTTCAATATTTGGATTCGCCCGTGTCGGGAAGGGCGCACGATGGAGAAAATTATAACGTAGGATTTGTCACGGTGACCGATGTGCCTTATCCGACGATGGTACGAGCGGCGAAGGAGGTGCATCGGAAGTTGTACGAACGGCGATTTGGTTTTTTGGGAAATGAGTAGGAAGAGAGAACGTAAAGGTGGAGAGCAGTTTTTAAAAGTTTTGCCGAGATGTTGTCCCGCTGAGACTTTTAGGAAAATGTAGATGAATTGTTTTTGCTGCCGATGCCAGCCTGCCGGTAGGCAGGTGTCGTCCTACTGGGACTTTTTATAAAATGTAAATGAATTGTTATTACTACTGAGATGTCGTCCCTCTAGTCTCGCAGATTAAAAATTAATATTTTCAAAATCATGAAGTGATTGAATACACTATGAAGATTTTGCTATCAATTTTTTGCACATGATTTGCGATTTTGCAGGATGCCTCTCCCCCGCTGGCGGGGGGTGGGGGGTGGAATCCAAAATAAAATTGAAAAAAAATTGAATTACAACCCCCCACCCCCCCCCCCGGGGGGGAGG
>JBCCJE010000074.1:0-11873 GCA_039027925.1 Bacteroidota bacterium | reverse complement strand
CGAACAATCATTTGTTTATACATCCATTACATATTAACTTTCAGTTGATTTAATTGAAAAATTACTATCCACTATCGTTAGGATATTTCAGCAAAATTTTACTATTTTTGCTCATCCTTAATCCTGCATGATTCAATCCATATATTCTTAGTATTTCCTACTTTAAGGCTAGTTTATCTAAGAGAATACTCTAAACTTTCCACTAAACCGTTATTATAATTTTTCAACACTTGGTGTCATCATCAGGAGAATTTATTATTTAGAAAAGCAAGAAAAACATGGATGTTCAATACTTCTTCAACGTGCTGAAAAAGCGCAAGTGGTTGATCATTATTCCTATGCTATTGACCGCAATAGCTACTTTCCTATTTATTGATCGCAAACCAGATATGTACGATGCTAAGGCATCTATCCCTACGGGCATTGTAGAGTTTACGGGACTCAATGTCAACGAAAACAATCCTTTCCTGCAAAAACTGCAAATGGAAATCAGTTTTGCCAACCTCATCAAATTCATCACTTCCAAGAGTACCATTAGATTTTTGAGCTACGATATGTTGGCCCACGATTTATTGGCAGACTCTACTAGCAATGACCCACCATTCAAAAAAGTGAGCCTAGCTGAATTAGGGTACACCGACGAACAAGTAAGAGCACTTGCCTACGAACTTCAGCATCGTATAGATACCTTGGATACTACGCTGGACGCAGCAACGGATAATATGTACCAAAAAATAGCTAAAGAATACGAGTACGATACCGAGTATCTTTTGAAAGAAAAATTCTACGTGAAGCGAGATGGAGAAACTGACTTTTTGGAACTAAAATATGTAGATGGCAATCCAGAAGCATGTGTGTACGCCATCAATAATTTTTGTAAAACGCTCAAACCTTACCACCAAAAAGAACAGAAAAAAGGTGATCTAGAGCTTTATTATAACTTCTCTTCACTAGCTGGCGAGCAAGAAGCAAAACTAAGGGCGCTAGAAAAAGAATTGGAAATTTATAAGTCAGGTAAAGGTCTAGCAAATATTGATATTCAATCCGAAGGTACGCTAACTCAAATTGCAGATTTGGAAGCTCAACTCGAAGAAGCTAACCGATCCATCAAGGCGAACAGAACCATCATTAAAAATTTAAACTCCTACCTAGACGACAACGATTTGTTCACTTTGGATACTAAATCCAATTCCATAATGAACAACAAAACCATCGTGATGCTAAGTAAGAAAATCAATGACTTAAACGATCAATACATTGAATCTGGGCGTAAGGATAAAAATCTTGAAACTCAAATCAGCCTACAAAAAACAATTAGGGAACAACAAATACAAAGGCTGGCTAAGGAAAAAGCAAAAGATACACCCGGCATGGTCGAACAAGGTGATGAAATCTTAGCCAATAGGATAAAAGCAGAAAATGAACTGACCTCAGCACTAGAAGCCAAAACTTCTATTCAAGATGAATTATCGAGACTAAAGGGACAACGCAATAACTACATAACCGATGAGGCTTACTTGGATGACTTGGAAGAACGGATCAAAATTGCTCGCAAAGAATACAGAGGCACTAGAGATCGAGTAAGTGATACGAAATTAAAAACCATTTCCGCTACACATAAGTTAGAACCGCTGGACTGGGCGGAAGTACCCGAAGAACCCATTCCTGATAATAAGGTATTACTAGCTAGTTTTGCCGGATTAGTGACTGGTTCATTGGCTACGGTACTTTTGTTTTTGTTGGCATTGTTTGATTTAAGTCTTAATTCTCCTAACCAATTTCAGAAGTTTACCAATCTTAATTTGATGGGTACTTTAAATAAGGTCAAAGAAAGCAACTTGGACTTAAAGCAATTATTCGCTACACATACTAATGATAAGAAATTAGAGAACTTCAAGGAATCGTTGCGAAAAATTCGGTACATGTTTGAAGAGTCTAAGGGGACGACCTTCTTGGTGACGAGCACAAAAGAGGGGGAAGGAAAAACTTTCTTGATTCTTTGCCTAGCGTACGCTTTGACCTTGAAGGACAAAAAGATTTTGCTCATTGATACCAACTTCAAAAACAATACACTTACGAGAATGTCCAACGAGACCCTTCACGACAATTTACTACACACCCGACTAATCGGGGAAAATAACCTCGGCGAACAATTCGAAGCCAAGCGTATGGCTACCATGTTCAACTTGGATAATGTGGACATCATCGGTAATCGAGGTACTAGCCACTCCCCTTCTGAGTTTTTTGCTGGTCGTGATTTTCAAAACTTCATCAACGACCTGGCGGAGAGCTACGATTATATTTTCTTAGAAGGTGCTTCCTTAAACAAATATTCGGACACCAGAGAGTTGGTCGGATTTGTGGACAAAATCGTATCCGTATTTTCCGCTGAATCTGAAATCAAAGACATTGATAAAGAATCCATCAATTATTTACTGAGCAAGGGAGACAAATTCTTTGGTTCTATCCTCAACAAGATAGATATCAAGAATATCACTTAGTGATAAGTGATGAGTGATGAAGGGTGAGTACCTCGGCTACTCCCGATTTTATCACTCATCATTCATCGCTCATCACTAAACATACATGAGCAAGGAAGACAAATCTTATTGGCTAAAATCTGGTAGCTATTCTCTACTGGATAGAATTTTCTCTGTTTTATTAGGTCTGGGAAATTTTGCTTTACTCACTAGAAATATCTCGAAAGCAGAAATTGGTCTTTGGATTCAGTTTTTAATTGTTGTGGCGTTTATAGAAACAGGACGATCAGGACTCATCCAAAATGGTTTATTAAGATACCTCAACACCTCAAAAAAAGAAGACCTCGGAAAAATCAATACTGCCTCACTCACGTTAAGTGCACTCCTCTCTTTAGGGAGTGTTGTCATTTTACTCATCCTCGGTCCGATCTTTTCTGAGGTCTATGATTTTTCGGACTTTGTCCCGATGTTTTACTTTTACGCCATCACCTGCTTTATTACTGTTTCTTTTTATCAGTTCATTTTTATCCAGCAAGCGAACATGGATTTTCGGGGCATATTCTGGAGTAACCTGATTAACAAGGGGACACTTTTTTTGTACATCCTTTATTTTTTTATCAATGATAATCCTATCAATATTCTCCACCTATCTTATGTCCTTGCGCTTGGTGCATTTCTAGGATCAATTATCGGCTATATATTTTGTAAGCCTTACCTCAACTTTGAGCGATCAGTAAGTAAGTATTGGATCAATGAACTTTTTAAGTTTGGAAAATTTACATTGGGAACGAACCTGAGCACAATGGCTTACAAATTTACTGATCGAACGATGTTGGGTACGATTTTGAATGAGACCGCAATCTCAATTTACGAACCAGCCGTTAGGTTAACCAATTTGGTAGATGTACCCGCCTTTTCCATCGCAGCAATAGTTTTTCCCAAAAGTGCTCAGAAGTCCGTGAACGAAGCGACTACTCCCGAAGAAAAAAAATTAATCTCCAAGGAACTCTACGAAAAGTCGGTAGGCGCCATTTTATCCCTCATCTTACCCGCCTTAGTTTTCTTTTACATCTTTGCCGATTTTGCGGTGGTGTTGTTGGGAGGTGAGGCATATGCTGATTCTGCCCCTATCCTGAGGCTGACGATCTTTTTTGCGTTATTCATGCCTTTTGCTTATCAGTTTGGGACGATGCTAGATTCCATTGGGAAACCCAAAGTCAATTTCTTATTCGTAATTGTGGGTTTGATTTTGAATATCATTCTAAATTTTATTTTTATTTCTAGCTTCCAAATTCGGGGTGCTGTTTATGGCACTTTATTGACTTATTTTATCATGTTTGTTTTCCAAATGATTATGCTCAAAAAAGAGTTTGGCGTACAATTTTGGAAACCCATTTATTACATTCCTTGGTTTTACAAAACGATGTTCACCACGGGATTAGAAATTTTAAAGAAGTTGAGAACGAACTAAGGAATGAAAAAATAATAAATACAGTTTTTGACGGTCTATTTTTTCGTCATTTTCCCCAAAAAAATAATTCCGTAGCGTAGGCTATGCAATAATTTTTTTGAAAAAACTGACAAAAAAATTCCCTCGTCAAAATTCTACATTTATTAATTTCCCATTCCTAATACTTCAATCATTTATACAAAACGGAAACATTGAATAAAAACACTCTGACAATCAAACAATTTTAATTCTCCATGAGAAAAGACATTGACATTATCTACTTTACTTTGTTTCCGTGGGATAATCCTTACTCTTCGGTTTCGTTTTCATTTGCCAAAGAGTTTATCAAAAACAATCGGGTTTTCTACATTAATCCGCCCTACTCGTATCGGGATTTTGCCACTCGTTATAACAATGAATTTACGCAGGAGAGAAAAAGTGATTTGTGGATGCACCGCATGCGCTACGAGCATCCGCCACAACTCGAAAAAAATCCCTACCGTGATAATTTTGTAGCGGCCCTTCCACCGATGGTACCCCCCATTAATTTTTTACCCAAAGGTGGTATGTACAAAACTATGCGCCAAAGCAACAATCGCAGGGTTTTGAATACCATCCAAAAAGTAATTAAGGATTATCGCATCAAGGATTATATTTTTCTGAATTGTTACAATCCTTTTTACGCTGGCTACCTTCCCCGAAATGAGTTTAACCCGCTACTGAATATTTATCAATGCATTGATGATATTTCTCAAAATGACTATACCGTCAAACACGGTTTGGATTTGGAACGAGAGGCCATTCAACGAGCCGACATTGCTACCGTCACCTCAAGGGAACTTAAAAATATTTGGGAAAAAGACGCACAAGAAATCCACATTGTTCACAATGCTGCGGACATCGCTATTTTTGAGCGTACCCTGAGTGAGCAATTCGATAAGCCCGAGGAAATTAAAAATATTGATACGAAGATCATTGGTTTTGTGGGCAACCTCGACGAGCTGAGAATCAACTATCCGTTGATTAAAAAAATGGCGACAGTCCATCAAGATAAGACCCTCCTCCTAGTGGGCCCTATCAATAGCAATGAGGTCTATGAACTCGGAATAGACAAAATGCCCAATGTCATTTTTACGGGGAGTAAGGACATCAGAAGTCTGCCGCAGTATTTGCAATATATGGATGTAGCGATTATTCCTTTTTTACTCAATACCTTGACCAAAAGTATCTATCCTCTAAAAATCAATGAATACCTAGCAGCGGGAAGAGCGGTGATTGCTACCAACTTTTCGGAAGATATTCGCACCTTTGCGGAGGTCATTCATATTGCCAAAAGTGAGGATGAATTTGTACATTTGGTAGATCAAGCCATAGCCGAACAAACCCCCGAAAAGGTAAAGCAACAAGTAGCCGTAGCGCACACCAACACTTGGGAGGCGAGAGTTCAGCAAATTTGGGATATTGTAGAGCAACGAATAACTGTGGATAATTGAAAACCTGATTCATAATTACCCAAGGTTTTTGGGCAGATAGAAAATATGATTGTAGATCAACAGAAGGTACGTAGCCACCAGATAAAGGAGAGAGTGTTTATAGGAAATATGTGTCGTCCCTCTGGGACTTTTACATTTTGTAAAGATATTGTTTTTTAAAGCTACCGATATTTTGTCCCTCTGGGACTTCTTATTTCTCGGAAGTTAAGAAAGATAGCATATTTATAGCCATTAGAATAATACGTTTTCAAAATAGCAAAATAATAACAATGATTTACAAAACGTAAAAGTCCCAGAGGGACGACACCTGCTTGTTGACAGGCATAATAACTCCTTTACACAAGTGAAATCTAAATTCAAAAACTTTATACATCCATAATTCTTAATTAAAATGTTCGAACCTAGTAAAGAAGACGTCGAAAAATACGGGATGACCACTTGGGATAGATTTTTTGAACTGACGGCGTACGCAGTAACTGCCCTTGCGCTAGTAGGTTTCTTTTTAAAAATCGTATTCTTCTGATTTTTAAACAAGAAATGAAATCATTATTCATCATTCATTATTCATTAATATCTCTTGAAGCCCTCCATCATCTTTGAAGACGACCAAATCATCGTGGTCAACAAGCCCGCCGACTTCCTGTCTATTCCAGATCGCTTCGTAGCCAAGAAGCCCAACCTAGTCACTTTTTTGAAAAAAAAGAGGGACGCTATATTTACCGTTCATCGGTTGGATAAAGAAACAAGTGGCGTGATCGTTTTTGCCAAAACGGCCGAAGCCCACCGACACCTGAGTTTACAATTTGAAGCAAGGCAGGTAAGTAAAATTTACTGGGCATTGGTAGATGGAAATATCCACAAAAACGAAGGGGAGATCAATAAACCCATCGCTAACAATATGCGAGATGCGGGGCGAATGATTATAGCTAAAAGGGGAAAACCCTCTTTGACTTTATACCAAGTAGTCGAGCGATTCAAATACCACACCCTAGTAGCTGCCGATATTAAAACGGGAAGAACCCACCAAGTGAGGGTACACATGGAAAGTATCGGTTATCCACTTGCGGTGGACGAATTGTACGGCAGAAAAAAAGCCTTTTTCCTCTCCGAAATAAAACATAAGAAATACAGACTAGGAAAAGAAAAAGAAGAACGCCCTCTGATGAGTAGATCCACGCTACATGCTCGCCAACTTACCTTCAAGCATCCAACCACCGAAGAAGCGATGACTTTCGAAGCTACTCTGCCCAAAGATTTTAAGGCGGTACTGAATCAACTGCGCAAATGGGCCAAATAAAATCCAGTAAAGATTATGTTGTAATTGCTTTGTTAGGGGCAGTTTTCTTCATCCCATTTTTAGGGGGTGTTCACTTGTTTGATTGGGACGAAATCAACTTTGCGGAAGCCGCTAGAGAAATGATCGTCACGGGAGATTACTTCCACGTCCAAATCAACTTTGAACCTTTTTGGGAAAAACCACCCCTGTTCATTTGGCTACAGGCTGCCTCGATGCACGCATTTGGCATCAATGAATTTGCTGCACGTTTGCCCAATGCCCTTTGCGGGATCTTCACCCTACTTTTCTTATTTTCTATTGGAAAAAAATTGCACGGCAAAGTATTCGGTTGGATTTGGGTACTCACCTATTTGGGTTCTATTTTACCACATCTCTATTTTAGGTCTGGCATCATTGATCCTTGGTTTAATCTATTGATTTTCAGCAGTTTACACTTTCTAATTTTGTTTTTTTTAAATCGAGAAAATATTGGAATAGTAAATTTTTTTCCTAAAAAAAACCACCCATTAATTCTTGGAGGACTATTGTTAGGGCTTGCTGTTTTGACCAAAGGACCAGTAGCCGTCTTGATAGTTGGCTTGGTGGGATTGGTCGTGTGGGCGATGGATAAATTCAAGCCCTACTTCACCATCGGGCAAGTACTGATCTACGGCATCTCCACCCTATTCGTGATGGCACTTTGGTTTGGAGTGGAGTGGTTTGTTAACGGAAGTTGGTTCATCGAAGCCTTTATCAAATACCAAATCCGATTATTCAGCACCGAAGATGCGGGGCACGGCGGGTTCTTCGGCTATCATTTTGTTGTTCTATTTTTTGGATGTTTTCCAGCTTCCATTTTTGCTTTGCCGGCTTTGAGAAAAAATCCCCTCGCTGAGGAAATTGCTGATGACTTTTTTCCAATAAATTTCAGAAAATGGATGCTTGCGCTTTTTTGGATGGTGCTGATTTTATTTTCCGTTGTTCAATCCAAGATTGTTCACTATTCTTCGCTGTGTTATTTTCCGTTGACCTATCTTGCTTCCACTTACTTATTTTCTTTTGTTCAAAAAAGAAAACAGATAAATCCCAAAATTGTAAATACGTTGTTGTTGCTAGGAATATCTATTTCCTCATTGTTTATCGCTTTACCTTTTGTGGGACAAAAGGTGGATCTCATTCAACCACTCTTCGTCGAGGATCAGTTTGCGCTCGAAAACTTAAACGCCGAGGTTCGATGGTACTTTTGGGACATTATTCCGGGAGTAATTTTGTTGATCACAACGGTTGTGAGCTTTTATATTTTCTCCAAAAAAGATTTTCGACAAAAAAATCAAATCCGTAAAGGTATTGTTCCATTATTCGTGGGTAGTGCATTTTTCGTTGCTTCTAGTCTTTATTTTTTTATCCATAAAATCGAAGGCTACACCCAAAACGCAGCCATCGAATTTTACAAATCTATGGAAGGCAAAAACGTCTATGTCCAAAATGTAGGCTATAAAAGTTACGCTCCACTTTTCTATACCAAAAAATCTAACCAACTAGGAAACAAGCAAAAGCAAATCAAATGGTTGATCCGCGGCGAGATAGATCGAGATGTTTATTTTGTCGTCAAAGTTAGTGATCAATTTTGGCTGACCGAGCTTGCCAAATTTGAAGAAGTCTATCGAAAAAATGGTTTTGTGTTTATTAAGAGGAGTAAAGGCCTCGACTACTCGGAATAGCTCTTTCTTAAATAAAGTGAATAAATCATTAATCAAAAAATATCTGTAGATGAAAAATAATGAAAAAGCATTTAAGCATTTAAAGAAAAAGTACTCCAAAGAGGAACTTGCCGAAGCGGTAATGCTTCCCAAAGAACTGACTAAAGATGAGGAAGAAAATGCAAGAAAAGAGTTTGCAAAGTTCCGATTAAAAAAGAGAGAAAGTAGATCAGAAAAAGAACAACTTCTCTCTAGTCTCTTAACCTTGAAGTACAATATTAAAGCCTACTTGGATTCTAGTCAATTCAAGGAAGAGAATAGTTTTGGTAACTTTTTAAAATCTTACCTTAAAATTGTGAAAAGATCACAGAAAAAATTAGCAGAAGAAATTGGTTTACATCCATCTCGAATCAATAGAATAATCAAGGGAAAAGAACGAATTGGAAAATCAATTGCTTACAGATTAGAAAGTCATTCAGGAGAGATCATCCCTGCCCTGTTTTGGTGGAAGTTGATTCAAAAAGAAATTGAACAAGAAATTTTAACCGAAAAGCAAGCGCGAGAAATAGAAAGAAAGCATGTTACAAAAGTAGCTTACAGGGCATAGTTCGCCGTACGTAAAAGTAATGTTATTCCAGTTCGAGCGTAGCCGCTTCCCAATCTTCCATCGCCTGATCTAGATCGTTTTTTAATCGTTGGTAGTGTTCAATTTCCTTTTGCGCATTGGGTTTTTGGTAAAATTCAGGATCGGCCATTTTCACGTCGAGTGCTTCTATTTTTGCTTCTAGTTTTTCTATTTTTCGTTCGGCGTTTTGTACTGCCCGTTGGAGTTTTTTTCGAGTTTCGTAGTCCAATTCGGATTTCGTGATAGTCTCCTCGGTTGCTTCGCTTCCCGATGATTGGGTACGCATTTCGACTGCACGCATATCGTCCATTGCTCTTTTTTCCAAAAAGAAATTAATATCACCTAAGTAGGTTTTTAATTTTTTATCCCTAAACTCAATTGTCTTATTGGTCAAATCTTCCAGAAAATCTCGGTCGTGCGAAACCACTACTAACGTGCCGTCGTAGTCCGTCAGGGCTTTTTTCAAAATATCTTTTGACATGATATCCAAGTGGTTCGTAGGTTCGTCCAATACCAATAAATTAAAAGGTCGGAGCAACAGGCAAGCCAACGCCAACCGGGCCTTCTCCCCTCCCGAAAGTACCGAGACTTTTTTGTCCACATCCTCACCGCTAAACATAAATGCTCCCAAGATATTGCGCACCCGCGGCTGCATTTCCGCAGGGGCTTCATTTTCTAGCGTTTCGAGAAGGGTCAATTTGGAGTCCAAGGCTTCTGCTTGATTTTGGGCGTAGTACCCAACTTGGACATTATGCCCCAGATCAATGTGACCCGCCGTCGCAGGAATTTCGTTAATGAGCATTCTGGCAAGGGTGGTTTTACCCTGCCCGTTTTGACCGACGAAGGCTACTCGGTCGCCCCTATCCAACTTTAGGCTCGCATCTTTTAAAACTTCTAGTGTGCCGTAATTTTTCCCCACCGACTTGGCGTCCACCACTACCTGTCCTGATCTCGGTGCGGGCGGAAATTTTAAGATCATAGCCCTCGTATCTGCGCTATCAATTTCTATTCGCTCCACTTTATCTAGTTGTTTTTTCATACTCTGCGCCATCTTGGTTTTCGTCGCTTTTGCCATAAACCGATTGATGGTTCGTTCTTTTTCGGCTATGACTTTTTGTTGGTTTTTGTAGGCAGCTTCCTGCATTTCTCTCCTTTCTTTACGCAACTCTACGAAGTTGGAATACGACGTTTTGTAGTCAAATAATTTGCTCCACTCTAGCTCGACCGTTCTCGTGGTCACGTTGTCCAAAAACTGCTTGTCGTGAGAAATAATCACTACCGCTCCTGAGTATTTTTTTAAAAATTTCTCCAACCAGAGAATGGACTCGATATCCAAATGATTCGTAGGCTCATCGAGCAGCAGGTAGTCAGGACGCTGCAAAAGCATCTTGGTCAACTCAATGCGCATTTGCCAACCGCCACTAAATTCGTCGGTCAAGCGAGACATGTCCGTGCTTTTAAAACCCAATCCTTTGAGTACTTTTTCTGCCTCAGCTTCCATAGCTACCCCTCCCAAAATGTTGAAGCGATTGTTGGCTTCGGAAAGATTGTCTAATAATTTGGCGTAGCTATCTGACTGATAATCAGTACGTTGTGCTAGTTCTTCGTTATATTTAGCAATTTTTTGTTCTAAATCTTTCACTTCCTTGAACGCAGTCAAGGCTTCGTCGAGTACGGTTTTTCCCTTCGGCAAATTCATGTCTTGGTGTAAATAGCCAATCGTTTTTCCCCCTGGAATGACCACGTCTCCCCGCTGCGGATTGATTTCGCCAGCTATAATTTTTAGGATAGTAGACTTACCAGAACCATTGCGCCCTACTAGTCCTACCTTATCTTTTTCTCCAATAATAAGATTAATCCGATCCAAAAGAACTCGGTCTCCGTACTTGACATAAATGTTATTTGCTGAAATCATAGCCACAAAAATAGAGATTGTTTTAGGGGAGGAAAAATTTTGAAAAAAGAAATTTAAGGAGAAAAATTTTGAAATCCTCACAAAACGTAACATTACAATAATTTATATTAGAAAAATTTGAATAAAATATTACGATGTTAATTATTTCTAAAGTAGTGGCATGGTTTTTTGTCTTTTATGAAAAGTAACCAAAAAAATACACAACCATGAGTAATAAGAAACTAATTATCCTATTCCTATTTTCAATTGCTGCCTGCTATTTCCATAAGCTAAATGCTCAGGTGGGTATTGGTACGGAAGACCCTACTAATACTTTACACCTAAAACCTATGGAACCAGAAGAGGATCCATTAAAAGTTGAAGACCTGAATCAAATAATGCAAGGTGACTCTGCCTTTTTGGTAGTTGATCCTTCGACGGGATTGGTTCGTTACATGCCCATTGGAGATTTATTGAATTATGTGAATTTTACCATTGATCAAAGTAACACCAATGAGTTACAAAATGCTTCGGAAGTACCGCTGAATCCAGGTTTTGATCTGGATAATAATGGTACGGTAGAGACCAATGTACAGTCAGCACTTGAGACCATCGGTGCTAAGTTACCTAAGGGAACGTACAAATCTATTGCGGAAGCGAAAGCAGCAGGATTGGTAGTGGGCGATTCCTTCTACACAGATCCCGAAGGCGTATTTGGATGTAGCGGATGTATCATTACCCTATTCGAAGGCATGTAAGCGATACTAAGGTAGAGCGGCTTAAAAAGATTTTTTTTAGCTGTTGTATTTTCTTTCCATAATCATCTTTCATTATTTCATAAACACCTGATGTTTTGGTCAAAACATCAGGTGTTTTATTTTTCTACGCTTCTACTTTCGACTACACACTTTAAGGAATTACTGGGATACGAATCCCATCTATTCATATTTTTTAT
>JBCCJE010000073.1:0-11919 GCA_039027925.1 Bacteroidota bacterium | reverse complement strand
GTTCATTGTCCCGACGGTCAAGTGTTGCGTACGTGTACCATCAATAGTATAGATTACAACATACTCTGTGGATTACCATTTGATGGAGAAACAATCCTAGATACCTTAGACATTAACGGTAACTACGGCAACGGAACGACAATAGGTACTTTCGGAAATTTGGATTACGCTTATCCCAATTCGATAGATCAGGGTACTTGTGATGATGAGGTAAAATTTACGGATAACAATGGTATTACGGAAGTTTTAAAACTATAAATCAAGCGTAGCACGCGTACTCTTTCAATCCTCCAACTAATCCTTTAAATCAAAAGCGGTGTTGTGACGTAAATTCATAACACCGCTTTTACATTTATTTGAATTCTTAATGGTGATCACATATTATTTACGATTAGCTCCGCCAAATCATATACCATTACTTTGTCTTGTTTTTCTTTAGCTTTCATACCGTCCGAGAGCATGGTCAAACAAAACGGACAATTAACGGCGACGATTTCGGCGCCCGTTTCGAGGGCTTCTTCCGTTCTTTCAATATTGATTCGCTTATTGCCAGGCTCATCTTCTTTAAACATTTGCGCACCTCCCGCACCGCAGCATAACCCTCTCGTACCCGCTCTGCGCATTTCTACCAATTCATTATCGAGACTTTCTAAAACGGAACGAGGAGCTTGGTAAACGCCATTGGCTCTACCCAAATAACAAGAATCGTGGTAGGTGATTTTTTTCCCTTTAAATTCTCCTCCCTCTTTTATCTTGATCCTTCCTTCGTTGATGAGGGACTGTAAAAATTGAGTGTGGTGCATCACTTCGTAGTTTCCTCCCAACGCAGGATATTCATTTTTGATGATGTTAAAACAATGTGGACACGTAGTGATAATTTTTTTCACATTGTACATATTCAGCGTCTCGATATTCTGAAGTGCAGTCATCTGGAACACAAATTCATTGCCCGCCCGTCTGGCTGGATCGCCTGTGCAGCTTTCCTCTTTTCCCAAAATGGCAAATTCTACACCTGCTTCGTTCAATATTTTTGTGAACGCAATAGAAACCTTCTGTGCCCTGGCATCGTAGCTTCCAGCGCAGCCCACCCAAAAAAGCACTTCTGGTGTTTTTTCGGCGGCTGCCATTTCTGCCATCGTAGGAATCTTATATGGTTTTGACATATTTATTATTTGTTTGTGTATTGCTTTATTTTTTCAATCACTTCTTTCTTGATAATGGCTTTTACCAGCTCGTTAGCCTCGTTATTGTCAACTTGCTCTGAATAAAATTTCTCTAACTTTATGTTCTTATCGTGAATAATCTCAAATTTATATAGCCAAAAATTTACTCTTAACGAAGTATGAATATCAAAGGGATTTTCGTCTTTTTTAAATCCTAGTAAATTATGTTCGAACTGTAATGAACGAAGCTCGCTACTTAACTTCAGATTTTCAAGGTTAATTGAGTATTCAGTATCGGTTGGTAAATGATGCCCACCATCGTCATCAATTAAAGTTATAACCCTCTTTTTTTCTAAAAATAATTCCTCTACTTTATTGATCCTTTGATCTAATTTTTGGATGAGCGGAAAAATGGATTGGTTCAGAACATTTTGTATTACTTGATTATCTCTTTTGATCTTTAACTTATCTTCATCTCCAAATCTCTTTTTCAATAAAATAAGTTCTTTATCCACATCTCCAAGTTCAGTAATGTCTTCACCTTTAGCTCCCCTCAATTGTATATCCAAACTCTTCTCCAACTCGACACCTAAATATTCTACTAGGGGTAAACTTTCCCCAACATCAGCTTGGCTCAAAACTGCGTAGTAATTTTCCCGATCATTTTGTCTCACCACGATAGGAGAAAAACCTTTTTTCATTAAAATAAAATTCATCAAAATTCTACCGAGTCTTCCGTTACCATCATCAAATGGGTGAATTGCCACAAATTTATGATGAAACAAAGAGGCGACTATCAAAGGATGAATTGCTTCCTCCTGCAGGACTAGATTTAACCAATTCATAAGATCAGTCATCTTTGCTGGCGTTTCTTCGGGAGTTGCGTAATAATGCATTTCTCCAGTAGCTGTCTTTACGTGATTCGGGGTATTTTTATACTCGCCTAGCTTGATTCTTTTTTTAACGAATTGCCCCGAAGGAGACACCGCATCCACATCATACGGTTCTTTGAGTATCATCTTATGCAATTCTCGAATATCATTTTCCGCAAAAACTCGATCTGCTTTCACTAAATCGAGAATGTATTGTACCGTTTCATCGTGTCCTTTGATATCGAGATGATCCTTTAGCTTCTTCCCCTTAGCTGTGATGCCGTGCATAATAAAAGCAACAGTTTCACCGTAAGTGTATGGATTTCCTTCGATGGCATTAGAATGGTAATTCCAATCTAATCGAAACTTTTGCAGTATTCGATTTTCGGTCTCTCGATCAAAAGGACGCAAAAGATCAACCTGACTTTTCAGCGCATCAATCTCCTTTATTATAGGTATTTCGCTTAATGTTCTTTCTAGTCTCATAGTATTGCTGTTACGAAAAACTATTCGTTGTTGACATTAAGCGTAGCTACTGCATCTTCTGCCCACTTGTCTCTGGCATCGGGTACTTGCCAAACAGAACCTGAATTTTCGGTACTCGTAAACATCGGTAACCAATCGGAAGGCCCTGCCGAGAGTGTCAATATTTCGTAACGACGCATTTTTAGAATAATATCTAATGGATCGATTAAAACTGGACAAGCCTCCACGCAGGCATTGCAGGTAGTACAAGCGTGAATCTCTTCGGTAGTGATGTAGTCAAACAATGTTTTTCCATCATCGAAGTTATCCTTAGTCAGTTCGGTAGCTTCGGCTTTAAGTTCTTCTTTAACGTACTGTAAATCTCCAGTATCCAATTTGTGCCCGATCTCCGTTGCTCGATCTCTCACATCCATCATCACTTTTCGGGGAGATAGTTTTTTACCCGTTGTCTTGGCAGGGCATACAGAAGAACATCTTCCGCACTCCGTACAAGTGAATGAATCCAAAACATTTTTCCAATCCAGCCCCATCACGTCGTTGGCACCAAACTCTGGCAAATCGTCCATCGGTGCATCAGGATCCATCTCTATCAGCCCCATCATGGATTTTACCTCATTCATAATGTCGGGCATATTTTCCATTTCCCCCTTGGGATTAAGACTAGCGTAGTAGGTATTGGGAAATGCCAACATGATGTGGAGGTGCTTGGAGATGGGCAGGTAATTCAAGAATACATAAACCGTGAGAATGTGTAACCACCAGCCGAACCTTTCTATGCCAATCAAGACACCTTCGGAAAATCCTCCAAACAAAGCTGGCCCTAACCAACTGCTGACCGCAAATGTACCCGTGTCCACGTAATGATCTGCACCTTTGGCTTGGAGTACCACATCGGCACCATTCATACTGAATACTCCAATCAAAAGGATAATCTCTAAAACCAAAATTAGATTACCGTCGAGTTTCGGAAAACCAGTCATCTCGTCCATGTGAAAGCGAGGTATCGCAAGCAGATTTCTTCTGATCAAAAATATTAAAGTGCCCACGAAAGCACCTACGGAAAGGATCTCGATAGTACTGATGATGATGGGATAGAGGATACCGATTTTGTCGGCGAAGAAGCGATGTACTCCAAAAACGCCATCAATCATAATCTCAATTAACTCAATTTGGGTAAATAAAAACGCCACGTAGATAAATAAATGTAGCGTAGCGGGTATCCATCGCTTGAACATTTTTTTCTGACCGAAAGCGATCAAAGCTACATTTTTCCAACGTTGGGCAGCATTACCCGTTATCTCCTTGTCCTTTCCCAACAGGACGTTGCGACGGATTTTCATAAATTGCTTGGTAGCATAACCAAAAGCAACTATTGATACTAAAATAAAAATAATAGCTTGAATCATATTCCACGTATTGTCTTTTGGTAAGTTCAAAAATCCACCCAAAAGATAGGTTCACATATTGTTTACAGTTGCAGTATAAAAAAGTTTAGGAACATGTAAACAGTTGGCGAAAATTATAAGCAATTAACTGATAACGAAATAAACAGGTATAATAAAACCCAATTTTTTTTATCAAAATTGATTCTAAATTATTTAATTTGCCAACATGAAATTATTAGACCAAAGACAAATCAAACAAAAGATAAAAAGACTCGCCATCGAGATCATCGAACAAAACTTTGGCGAGAAAGAAATTATCTTAGCGGGTATCAACAACAATGGCCTAGGCTTCGCCAAAATGCTGAACCGACACTTATCCGAATTGACGGATAATAAAATTACGCTGACGCAAATCAAACTTAGCCCTGCCTACCCATTGGCATCAGAGGTGACTATCGGACTGACTGCCGAAGAACTACACGACAAAACCATCATCGTGGTGGATGATGTGGCCAATACAGGAAGGACTATTTTCTACGCTATCAAACCACTATTGGAGGTTTTACCCAAAAAAATACAAGTGGCAGTGCTAGTGGATCGTGAACACAAAGCATTTCCCATCAAAGTGGATTACGTTGGGTTGTCTTTGTTTACTACGCTACAGGATGATATTGATGTGCAAATCAAAGGTAGGGGAAAGCAGGCGGTGTATCTGAAATGATGAGAATTCATAATTCTAAATTCATAATCTCACATCTTTTAAGGTTTTCGGGTAGGTATCAAACTTTTAATAAGACCATTAGTTTTTTTTAAAAAAACAAACATCGAAAGTGAAATTTGGAAAACTACAGGATATTTCAAATGTGGATTTTACGCTGCCACAGGATCAAGAAAGTAATACCGAGGTATTCGGGAATATTGCAAAATCCCAAGACCCTCCAAAAATTTTTGTGGGCTGTACGGGTTGGAGTATGAGAGAATGGGTTGGTAAAGTGTATCCTCCTAAAACTCCAACTAAAGCATATCTCAAGCACTACGCCCAACAATTCAACACCATAGAACTGAATACGACCCACTACCGTATCCCAACTTTTGAGACCATTGAAAAATGGAAAAAAGAGTCCACGCCTGATTTTAGATTTTGTCCAAAGATTCCACAAAGTATTAGTCATCGTAGCGATTTGGGGGCTGGAAATGAAAATTTACTGAGATTTTGCGAAGCGATAATTGGGCTGGAAGAAAAACTAGGTTGTTGTTTTATGCAGTTGCCGCCCTACTTTGGAATAGATCGGTTGGGGTTATTAGAAAATTTTTTAACGCGCTTTCCCAAAGCCATTCGGCTAGCGGTAGAACTTCGTCACGAGAGTATTTTTTCCCAAAAAGAAAATATCCAAAAAACGTTTGATCTCCTACAAAAGTATGACATCGCTTGGGTGATAACCGACGTAGCAGGTAGGCGAGATGTATGCCACATGGGCGTTTCTACGGATATTGCGATGGTTCGTTTTGTAGGCAACGGACTACAACCCACCGACTACGAGCGAATAGATGCGTGGGTCGAAAGAATGAATAAATGGACGACGACGGGACTTAAAGAAATATACTTTTTTCCTCACGAACCCGATAACTTGCTAGCTCCAGATTTAGCATTGTACCTTGTGGACGCACTTAAAAAACATTTTGCAGTCGAAGTGAGAGGGCCTAAGTTTTACGAAGCGGATGGAGGGCAGATGAGTTTGTTTTGATTGATTGTGTGATGGTGTTGTTTGTCGTTGTTTGATGCCTGCCCCGTTCATAAATTTAAATCCTTCCATCATTTTATCTATTTTTACTATCTTAGGAATGGTTCAATAATAAATTTACATTTTCTACTTGTTCTTTTTCCTTTCTGCTGCGTTAAAAAGCCTCACCGATGCGCTGCATCGCCTACGTTTTTTGCCTTGCATAAAGAAAAAATAACTGCGTATAAATTGTAAATTTGTTAATGCACCATTCCTTATTTTTTTTTATTGAAAAATCAAATTCTTTGTTGATATGCGAATACAACTAGCCATTGCGTGTCTATTGATTGTTCAGCTAGCCATTGCTCAGAGCAGAAAAATACCAGTAGATACGATGGTCATCACCCAACACCAGACGACGATCAAAGGAGCAAAAATTTCCTACACGGCACAGACAGGCACACAACCTGTTTGGGACAAAGATGGGCATCCAGTAGCTACGCTTTTTTATACCTACTACACCCGAAATGATGTAAAAGATCGAGCTAGTCGTCCTATCCTTTTTTCGTTCAACGGAGGGCCTGGCTCCGCTTCGGTATGGATGCACATTGCGTACACGGGGCCAAGCATCTTAAAAATAGACGCCGAAGGCTATCCTATCCAGCCTTATGGCTTTAAAAGCAACCCCTACTCTATTCTCGACGTAGCAGACATTGTTTTCATTAATCCCGTGAATACGGGCTATTCCCGAATGATTCCTGATGAAAGTGGTGAAATGCCAGATCAAAAAATGTTTTTTGGAATTAACGAGGATATCAAGTATTTGGCCGAGTGGATGACCACCTTTGTATCCAGAAATAACCGTTGGGAATCCCCCAAGTACCTCATTGGTGAAAGCTACGGTGGTACAAGGGTGATGGGTTTATCTCTGGAATTACAAAATGCGCAATGGATGTATCTGAATGGAGTCATCTTGGTATCACCTGCCGACTACAAAGTTTTGAGAAAAGGGGGGCCAGTATCAGAGGCTATGAACCTACCCTACTACACCGCCGCCGCTTGGTACCATAAGGTTTTGCCACAAGAGCTGCAAAGCAAAGACTTACTGGAGGTACTACCCGAAGTGGAGACATTTACCATTAATACTTTGATTCCTGCACTAGCCAAAGGTGGATTTATTAGCGATTCGGAGCGCAACGACGTGGCTGAAAAAATGGCGCGCTACTCGGGATTGAGCAAGACTACTATTTTACAACATAACCTTTCCGTACCTAATCGTTTTTTCTGGAAAGCATTACTGCGCGATAAAACGGGACAAACCATCGGTCGTTTGGATTCCCGATATTTAGGACTTGATAAAAAAGAAGCGGGGAGCAGTCCTGACTACAGTGCGGAGTTGACCTCGTGGTTGCATTCGTTTACCCCCGCAATCAATCATTATCTTAAAAATGAATTAAAATTTTCAACCGACATTAAGTACAACATGTTTGGTCCCGTTCGACCGTGGAATAATGAAGGAGACAATGTAAGGGATAATTTGCGCCAAGCAATGGCTCAGAACCCCTACCTCCAAGTACTTAACCAATCGGGATACTACGACGGTGCTACGACCTACTTCAACGCAAAATATACCCTCTGGCAAATTGATCCAAGTGGAAAGATGAAAGACCGACTCCACTTTAAAGGATACCGAAGTGGACACATGATGTACCTCCGAAACGAGGATTTGATTCAGGCCAATGAGGATTTACGAGCGTTTATCAAGAGATCTAGTGCAAATGGAAAAGCAGCAAAGTATTGAGTTTTATTTGAATATTTTCCCATTCTAAAATTCAAGCATTGAGAAAATCGCCTGTCTATAAATATTATTTTTTGATCTTACTCTTGTTGGCTTTTGCGTTGTTACCGTACACACAGGCACAGCAAGGCAATCAACCCAACCTCGACATCCAACTCATCGAAGATATCCTCCAAGGTAATGAAGACGCTGATGTAAGTGATTTGATCTTCGTATATGAAAGTTTGCAAGGCTTTGTGAGGAATCCACTTAATCTGAACAAAGCGACTGTCTCAGATTTGGAAGACCTATTTCTCCTAAATCAATACCAAATTCAGGAGTTTTTTATTTATAAAAAAAAGGTAGGCGATCTCATTTCTCTCTACGAATTGCAAGCTATTCCCGGCTTTGATTTACGAACGATACAAGCGATCCTACCTTTTGTGAAAGTAAGCGGTACGGATAATTATCAAAAGTCATTATCAGCCATGTTTTCCGAAAGTGACCGAGCTTTGGTATCCAGATGGATACGTCCCTTACAAAAGGAGCGGGGCTACTTGGTTCAGCCCAATGATTCACTTCCTGCCTACGAAGGCTCTCCCGATAGATTGATATTTAGGTGGAGAGGTCGTTTTGAAAATAGATTAAGCTACGGCTTTACGGCGGAAAAAGATGATGGCGAAAGTTTTTTTAGGGGAAGCAATCGGCAAGGGTTTGATTTTTATTCGGCTCATATTTTTCTCAACAACTATTCCGAGCGGTTACAAAATTTGGCACTAGGAGATTTTGCGGTGAGCATGGGACAGGGACTGATTGCCTATTCGGGATTTGCGGGAAGAAAAGGTGCAGATGTTTTGAATATCAATCATAAGCGTAGAGTATTACGACAGTTTGCTTCGCTCAACGAAATTCTTTTTTTTAGGGGAGCAGGGGCTACCATTGGAATTACCGACAAATTAAAAGTAACCGCTTTTGGTTCGTACCGAAAAGTAGATGGAAACATTTTTGAAAATGACTCTACCAATTTGGATTTTTTGGAATTTGAAATTTTAACCAGCTCTTTACAGACTTCTGGCTACCACGCTACTAGAAGCGAAATAGCAGACGAAAAACAAATTGCGCTTTTTCAAACTGGAGCAAAAATAGAGTACAAAGAGGATACGTGGTATCTGGCACTCAATACCATTTATCACCAGCTAGACAAACCCCTAAATAGATCCGACCAGCCTTACAACCGATTTGTATTTAGTGGAGATCAGCTACTCAACCTCAGTACGGATTACGGATTTTTGATTCAAAACTTTAAGTTCTTCGGAGAAACTGCTCTGAGTGATAATGGCAGCGTAGCGAGTGTCAACGGATTATTTTTGGGACTGGATCGAAAGGTAAGTATGACCATCCTACACCGGTATCTACCTAGAGATTTTCATGCGTTGAATAACAGTCCTTTTGCGGAGACCTCACAAGGAGCAAATGAGCAGGGACTTTACCTTGGCTTGGACATCAGATTGAATAAAAATTGGAATTGGAGATTGTACTACGATCAATGGAAACATCCTTGGCTTAGATTCAATGTGGACGCTCCTTCCAAGGGAGTAGAATATTTGACGCGACTCACTTACCAACGAAAACGCCAGATGGAAGTCTATCTCCAATTTCGCAACGAAATTAAAGAACGCAACGCCCCCGACAATGAAACCCCCATTGACTTCCTGACTAATCATCGCCGTACGCAACTTCGGCTTCACCTTTCTAGTCAACTGAACAAACGATTGGAACTCCGTACTCGCGCCGAGTGGTCGTGGACAGATAACGAAGTAGAGCCTTTACGCAATGGCTATTTACTCTATCAAGATGTAGTTTTTAAGGCTACCCGATTTCCAATTTCTTTTACGACTCGCTACGCCATCTTTGATACGGATGATTACTCTGCCCGAATTTATGCTTACGAAAATGATTTGTTATACACTTTTTCCATTCCCGCTTACACAGGAAAAGGTACTCGATTTTATCTCAATGCGAGATACCGCCCCACCAAAAACTGGACTATCGAGGCTAGGTATGAGCGGACTTTTCTACAACGAGGAAACGTATTCGCCGAGGGACGATTGGTCTCGGACGAAGGCTTTGGCAGCGGCAATAGTTTTATTGAAGGTAACGTAAGGTCAGCAGTAGAAGTGCAGGTACAGTATGAGTTTTGAGGGAACGGAATAACAATATTTCATCGCTGCGCTGATGGTGAAATTAATCTAGGGTCGTGTATGCTTTACTTTTATCATGTTGTTTGGAAAATCTCTTTTACCAACTCAGATATGCCAAATCTTTGAGATTTGGCATATCTACAGATAACTTTTACATAACCACAGCATGTGCAGCCCTACATTAATTTCCCAACCTTTTTACCTGCTTTAAAAACAAGGGTAGCTTTGACCAAGGAATTTTATAAACAGTTTGAAATTCCCCTGCGTCCATATTGGACATATTGATCAGTAGATTCATGGACTGCTTAGTTTCTGAGTATTCACTAACTTTTGTATCTTTTTGGAGTTTGAGCAATTCGACGGGTAATGCAGCTATGGCTATTTTTTGCGCTTCGTTGTACTCGTCAATTAATCTCTGAGGCACAGCTACTAAGCGATCTCCCTCCTTACCCAAAAATGTGACCTTCAAATTTTCTAGCGGTTGCTCTAGCGGCGGAGTATGGAGTAGGGTGACTAAGCTGTTCGCCTCCCGTTTGTTATCCACCATAAAGTTGACTTTGCCATCTTTGACCAAACTCAAAATTATTTGGATACCAATGAGTTCGCCATCTAGCGTTACGGCCATATCGTGATCCATGCACCGAGCCGTGAGAATCTGGAACTTACGGTGAAGTGCTGGTTTGAGTTGAATATTAAGCCCCGATACCCTGTCTCGTTTATATTTCAAATCAACTGATTCAATATCCTCCGCGTGCATCACCACCTCGTGTGTATCTCTCTTTACAGCATAGACATATCCCCAATTTTCGGAACCGAACTTGTATCGAGGTCGCCAAATGTAAAAGTCTTGTTGAGCGGGTAACATTGCTTTTGCATCTAGGAAGTCCAGTATTTCTTTTACTTTTTCGTCTTCGGTTGATAGCATCGCTCCGATCCAAGACATGGGTACAGCCATCATATCTTTGGGGAAAAGATCATTGAATTTCATATTTTTTTCTGCTTGCAAAAAAGTATCAATACTCGGTAGATACTTCTTCTTCCATTCGGATGCCCACATGACTCTGGAAAGCCTAAACGCTCCTTTATTTAAAAATAGCTGACGGATATTGGCAGCATACTTTGATCTGGGTATTCTAGCTTCAATTTGATCTCCTTTTCGTACCAGCGAATAATTATTATCGGTAAAATGCCGGAGTCTTTTCTCAATAATTTCGTATTGCAATTTTTTTTCAGCTTCGTCTTTTCCCGTCAAAGCAGTTTCGATGAGGGTGCCTCCTTCTTGCTCAAAAAGACCATTTTCACTTTGTCCGTTGGCATTATTAGCACAATTGCCTAAGGTGAAAAGCATGGAAAGTAATAGTAAAATGTCTTTTATCATGTGTAAATGTTTTTTGCCCTTAAGATGCGAAGGCACTAAGTTTTTAAAAAAATGACCTTCGTGTCTTAGCGACTTGGTGGCAATAAAAAAATTGTGAACAGCTAAATGAATGCTCGAATTAAGGTGTTTTTATTTAAAGATTTGAGCAAGTGGTTTGCTTTTCTTTCTTTTTCTGCCACTACTGCTTTCTTCAAGCGTTTGGTGAAAAAATTTATTCCTCAAAAATTCCAACGTACTGCGTTTTGAAAACTATAATAGGTAGCGGGAACATCTTCGGGGACACGTGTATCATTTGTTATAGCAAATGTAGAAGTAAACGTAAGTTTGCTCGTCATTGTGATTTTTAGAGCAGTCTGAGAAGAAAGCCTGACGTCCGAAAAGTTTTTCAGTACGGGTTGGTAGTAAGTGGTACTAGAAATGGAAAAATTAGCATCCGATGGTTTTAAAGATAACGCTAGGTAGGTGCTCATCCGATGATCTCGAAATATGGTGATCTCATCTTCCACTATCTTGATCTCATCGTACTCGTACATGTAGGATACGCCCCAATTTAAATTTCTTTTTTCCTTATTTATGAGTTTCCACCGGACCCCTGTCCCTAGCAATCCCCTAAGTACAATTCGAATCTGATTATTGAATTGAGCTTGCGTAAAAATTTCGTAGTCTAGTTCTCGATTAACGTGGTAATTATACCGTAGATGCTGAAATCCATTATCAATAAATTTTTCCTGATTAGATCGAATGAGATTATAATTGGTCAGGCAAAGTATTTTACTTTTTCCTTCGAGATATTCTAGTCGGATATCTCCCGAAATTGTAGTAATTGATCTGTTATTTCTCACGAAGTTAGCTCCCAATCCTAGATATCCAAACCATCCCGACGTATCAACTAGGCTACTCCTCCGACTTTCGATATTGACAATCTGTGCTTCGACG
>JBCCJE010000072.1:0-11948 GCA_039027925.1 Bacteroidota bacterium | reverse complement strand
GTATTGGAAAATAGATATGACTTTAATATCAAGTCAGTTGAAGTACTTCCTGATAAATTACCCACAACCTTAGGACGAGAAACAGATTCACTTCTGTTGATAGAAACTGAAACGGATCAAAAGTTTATTTTTCATTTGGAGTTTCAAACTACCGATGACCATTCTATGGTATACAGGATAGGGGAACACCACGGTATAAGGGTTCGAGAGTATCAGACTGAGATCAAACATTTTGTCATTTATTTAGGACAAAAGAAACCCACAATGCCTGATAAACTTTCTGATGAATTAGTGTATAAGGGTTTTGAGTTAATTGATGTTAGTCAATTTGAACCTAATGAATGGATATCCTCTCAAATTCCAGAGGAAATCATCCTCGCGGTATTGGGGAATTATTCAAAGGCACGATCCGAAGCTATTTTGCGTTTGATATTAAGACGATTGCGGGAAGTGTGTAAAAATCCGAAAGACCTTTCCAGATTTACCCAACAATTGGTAATTTTATCAAGATTGCGTAAATTAGAAACAGTAACCACTAAAATATTAAAAGATATGCCAATAACATATGATATAGAAAAAGATGGATTATACCTTCAAGGAATGGAAAAAGGAGAAAAAAAAGGAGAGGAAAAGGGAATGGAGAAAGGAAAAAAGAAAGGAGTTCAAGTTCTACTAAAAACCACTTCTTTAAGTATCAAAGAAATAGCCCAACTCATGGAGGTATCAGAAGATTTTGTGAAAGCGGTACAGGCAGAGTTGGAGGAGTAGTGTATAGCACTTACGTAAAGGCTTCATCTTAAAAAATACTATTAGCCCTACCCAAACAAAACTGACACCCGAACTATCTTTCTATGAGAAAAAACAACAACCGTGATCGCAAGTCCGAAGGAAGCATCTATGATAAAATCATGCGAGAAAACCTTCAATCTATTTTTCTAAAAGTGCTAGAAAATAAGTATAATTTTAAGATCGAATCCGTCGAAACACTCCCTGATAAACTACCCACTACCATAGGTCGAGAAACTGACTCTTTGCTTCAATCCGAAGCTATTTTACGTTTAATATTACCGCAATTTAACCCTTAACAATGAGTTCAAAAAAAGTAATCATATTAGGTGCTGGCTTATGTGGTTTAGCCATTGGATACGAATTAAAAAAGCGAGCTGTTGATTTTAAAATATTGGAAGCTAGAGATCGTGTCGGTGGACGGATTCAAACCATCACGGGTGAACTAGGTACCCCAATGGAAATGGGCGCAACGTGGCTGGGAAGAAAACATTATCATCTCGTCAATTTTTTGGATGAAATAGGAATCGAAACTTTCCAACAATACAATCACGGCGTTTCTTTTTTTGAAACAATGTCTTTTATTCCTCCCCAAAAATTTGAAGTACCAGCTTCCGAAGAACCAAATTATCGAATAAAAGGGGGAACGCAACAAATGATTCTCAAACTAAAAAATACTATCGGAAAGAATCGCATTCACCTGAATCAAATTGTTCATCGTATCGAAAAGACAGATGGGAACATTCATGTAATCACCAAAAACGATGTTTCTTTCTCTGGGGATATGGTAATATCTACGCTCCCTCCCAAACTTTTGGTTAACACCGTTTCGTGCTCCCCCAAACTTCCTGATTTATTTTTAAGCATTAGTCAGACCACACAAACGTGGATGGAAAATTCAATAAAATTTGCCGTAGAATACAAAAAACCTTTTTGGAGACAAAATGGTCAATCGGGTATGGTCTTCAGCCAATCCAGTTACATTCCCGAAATGTACGATCATTGTGATTTTGAAATGAAAAAATTTGCTTTGAAAGGCTTTCTTTCAGCAGCAGTAAATACTTTTTCAAGATCAGAAAGAGAAACTAAAACCATCCAGAACTTAGTCAAGTTTTTTGGGGAAGATGCTGGAGACTACGAAAGCTACTACGAAAAATTATGGGAAAATGAATCCTTCACTTACTCTGCTTCTCCAGTAAATTTGTTTGCACATCAAAATAATGGTCACGAAGTTTTTCAAAAAGGATATTGGGATCATCAGTTTTGGTTAGCAGGCACAGAAACAGCACCTTCTTTTGGAGGATATATGGATGGTGCTATTGAATCCGCATTAAATACGACTAGCCGCGTAGAAAAATTTTTATAGCATCACCTCATGTTACACATTCCCGGATTATACATAGCTCATTCCGATCAAAGAGGGAGAGGAGTTTTCACAGCCCAAGAAATTACTCCTGGAGATTTAATTGAAATTTGTCCCTTACTAATTATCCCCAAAAAAGATGTTGCTTCTATTCACCAAACTGTGATCCACGATTATTATTTTCTCTTAGAACAACCAAAAGGCGCTGCTTGTATAGCCTTGGGCTATGGTTCTATATACAACCACAGTAAAAATCCGAATGCTAAAGTTATCTTTGATTATAAAAAAGAAGAATCGGAAATACAATGTTACAAATTAATCCAACCAGGAACAGAAATTTTTATAGACTATACAGATGGAGGTAAAGAGGAAGCTCCATTATGGTTCGAAGCGAAATAGATTTTGCTGAATATCAAGGCAGTAAATTTTAAATACTCTTAATTCTTAAAGCATTCATTCCGCTTCTCCCAAAAATTTTATGTAGGTATAATATATTCCGTACCGATCTTTTCCCTCCATAAAATCATTGACCAAAAATGTTTTTCCCTTTTCTAGTTGCACTTCAAAATCCACAGATTCGGCTTCGGGGGCAATCTCTTTTTCAATGATCTGATTAGCTATTTGAATACGAACTTTATCAGGCGAAATAGACTGGTAATCGTATATTCCATTTTTAGGATTCTCCTGCGGAACACCTAATACGGGGCCAGAACATTCCTTGGGCCATCTTCGGCAGGAGATGACGTAAGTGCCCGCTGTCTCTACTTTGATAGCGTGGGTATTATTCTTATTTTTCATACCCGCTGCGACGTGTTCCGCTTTCCAAATACCACCGTCCTCACCAATGGCATGTTGGATGGTAAGTTTAATTTCCTCTTGGTTTTTATTGCCAATGACGTTGACTGGAAATGTTTGGTAAGCTGCCTCGGTCGCAGCCCGTTGCGTAAAGTTTTCGTTCTCTTGTAACAATTTATTTACAACCTCTGGAAATTGCGTAGCAAGATTATTTTCTTGAAATCTGTCCTCTTCAATATCGTACAATTCGTTCCCATTGACCAGCCGCCACTTTTCGGTCATCACACATGATTGTTTTTCTGAATGGGGTGGTCGCCAATCTTGCCGAAAATGTACGAACACAGTTCTATCGGGAAGGCTTTGTTTTTTGTTTTGCAACAACAAAGGGGAAAAATCAATTCCATCCAAGGCAAGGTCTTTAGGTAAAGTCAGTTGACATAAACTCGCTAGTGTGGGTAACAAATCAATGTGTGCTGTCAAGTCATTGATGTCCTTACCGCCGTGTACTTTTCCATTTTTCCATCGGATAAAAAAAGGCACACGATGTCCTCCTTCGGTCAGATACCCTTTGCTACCCCGAAAGCCGTAGTCGTGTCCTAATTTTCCATCTTTACTCAATCCGCCACCCGAGCCATTGTCGGTCATAAAAATCAAAATGGTGTTATCCGCCAGTTTTTTTTCTTTTAAAAAATCATTCAGCTTGCCAAAATTTTCATCAATGTTGGCAAGCATCCCGTAGAAATTGGCATTGTTGATTTCCGTTCCTTCCAGCGATTGGTAGGGCGCAGCGTACTCCTCCGCAACGATAAATGGAATGTGTGGAGCATTGGTAGGTATATACGCAAAAAATGGCTCGTCGCCAGTATCCTCTATAAATTTCATAGCTTCATCAAACCATACATCCGTACAATAGCCCTTAAAAGATTGAGGTTCATTATTCACAAAATAAGTATCATCAAAATAGCTATTCCCCCAGTAATCCGATAACTCCCCTACTCCACCTGCCTTGTGGTGAATCGCTACTTCAAATCCACAATCGGTAGCCCTTACTGGATAATTATCACCCAAATGCCATTTCCCAAAAATACCAGTCTTATATCCATTTTGTTGAAAAATATCAGCCATCGTAACTGCCCCTTCGGCTAAGGCATCTCTTCCTTTGTAGGTAGCCCAAGCTCCATTATTGATGGGATACCGACCCGTCATGATGGCACTTCGAGTGGGAGTACATACTGGACTTACGTGGAAGTCCGTCATTCTTACCGCTTCTTCGTAGAAAGCATCAAGGCGAGGGGTTTTGAGCCAAGGATTACCGTGACAGCCGAGATCACCGATTCCTTGGTCGTCGGTCATCACAAGGATGACGTTGGGCAAATCTTGCGCTGACTTGTTCCGAGGAGATTGCGGTGCGGAACAACTCCACAAAGTTATCAATAGCAGCAAACTGAGTATGGTTGGAAAATTCATGATGTTTTGATTTTAGATATATTACAAAAGCAATCATTAACAGCCGCTTCACTCCACCAAAATCTCTAAAGGTAAAGATACCTTCCCATCTGCTTTTGCCACCACTTTTACCTTACCCTTTTCCCCCGTAGATTGGACAATTACCATCGCTTTTCCGTGGTGCGTAATTATACTGTTAGAAAAATGCGATTGAACATTATTCTCCCAACCATTATCAATTCCAATATTTTTTCCTGCGCCTTCTACCTCAAATGTTATCTCTTTTTCTTCGTCGATGTTTATAGTACCGTTTGCATCTTGTAGCTTGGCGGTCACTACTACGGCATCGTAGCCATCGGCAGCCAAAGAAGTTTTGTTCGCTGCCAAGGTGATTTTTGAGAAATCCATCGGCGTTCTCAACTCATCGGAGGAGACTTTCTGACCGTCGTTATACCCCACTACTTGGAGTGTGCCAGCCTCGTAGGGAATTTTCCATTTGATGATGTGATCGTCCATAAAATCGGTCAATTTTTGCTTGCCCAAAGATTTACCATTAAGGAATAATTCCGCTTCTTCGCAGTTGGTGTAAGTTTGGATAATGATGGGTTTGTTCTCAGCGTAATTCCATTTTTCGTTGACCTGATACCATTCCCACAGTCGGAGTTTATTCCACACGGGAGGCTTAGTGAATTGCATGTCGAATGTCCATCCTTCGTTTTCATCTAGCGAAAATTCGGACTCCGTAGCGGGAGTAGTCACCACGTAAATTTTAGGATCATCCTTCCACAGGGTTTCAAAAAAATGTCCTCTAGGTGTTTTGAATCCTGCGTAATCAAATAAGGAAATATTCAATCCTTTCCGAGGCCAAGGCCCTGCTTCGCCCAGATAAGCAAATCCCGTCCACAGAAAAATTCCCGCAACAAAATCTCGCTCGATACAATTTTTCCATTCGGAATAAGCCCCCCAATTTTCTGAACCAATAATTTTTAAATCAGGATACTGCCGATGGGCAGCGTCGTATTCGATAGCTCGATAATTGAATCCAAAAACATCCACCGTAGAACCATAACCACTCGCCATCCCCACGGAAGGCTGAACTGCCCCACAGGTCACGGATCGGGTAGTATCCATTTCCTTAACCCATTGAGTAAGTTGCTTGGCGATCAGCAGCAGCGTATCTTTTCCATCCGTATTTTTATCCAATGCTACTTTCAAAGGCTTTGGATCGTAGTTTGGTTCGTATTTATAATACTCCTGCGCACCGTTGACATCATTATAAGTTTTAGGATATTCGGGAAAAGTCCATTCAATCTCATTACCGATACTCCACATAATGACTGAAGGATGATTAAAATCTCGCCGTATCAAATCTTTTAGATCGCGCTCCGCCCACTCGTTAAACCTAGCAGGATAGGCTTGGGAAACATTGGCGGGGGCAGCGTTATCTCCGATGTAGACTAGATTTTTACCTTTGGGTCTGTCCCACTCATCGAAGGCCTCATTCATCACTAACATTCCTTTCGCATCACAAACTTCTAACAATTCTTTTGCGTGCGGATTATGAGCCATCCGAATAGCGTTAACCCCTACGGATTTGAGCTGATCCACTCGATATTCCCAGATCGCTTTGGGCACGGCAGCACCTACGGCTCCAGCGTCGTGGTGGAGGTTTACGCCTTTGATTTTCATTCGTTTTCCATTGAGCGAAAATCCTTCGTTGGAATCAAACGCAAAAGTGCGAATCCCAAAAGTTGAGATAGTCTCATCAACTACTTGATCGTTGTGTAAAACTTTTGTTATAAGCCTGTATAAATTTGGGTGGGAAACAGACCATCGCTTTGGATTAGAAATCCGAAACTCAACCGATGCGGTATTTTGATCTTTTGAAGATGTTAAAACCTCCATCGCTACGGCTTCGTCATTAGCATCCATTACGGAATATTGAAAAGTAATATTGGAAGTTTTTACCTTATCATTATTAACATAACGAGTGCGCACAGCAACGGTAGCGTTGTCCTCAGTCACTTCGGGGGTAGTGATTTGAGTACCCCATTGAGCAACGTGTAGCGGTGATGTTTTGATGAGTTGTACTTTTCGATAAATTCCCGAACCCGTGTACCACCGAGCATCAATGTACATCGTTCGATCTACCCTAACCGCTATCACATTCTCTTCATCTCCGTACTTCAAGTGTGGTGTCAAATCATATCCGAAGGCAATGTACCCGTTGGGTCGTTCTCCTAGTAGCACTCCATTTATCCAAACCTTGGAATTATTATAAATGCCATCAAACAATATATGCACGTATTTTCCTTGATCTGCTTTCGGCAAGCGAAACGACTTTCGGTACCAACCTATCCCTCCAGGTACAAACCCCGTACTCGCTCCCGTGTTTTGTTGTTGGTAGCCTTCCTCAATACTCCAATCGTGGGGTACGTCAAGCCTTTTCCAATCACTATCGTCAAGGTCTATACCTTGGGCGTTCTCCATTTCTCCTAGGTGAAATTTCCAATCTCGGTTAAAGTCTTGAACAGTTCGAGCGGCCTCCTCAGATATGGTACAAGCTGCTAGAAATAAAAAAAGGAAGGAAGTGAAAAAGAGGATTTGATTTTTCATTATCGTTTCGTTTTGGCTAGGTTTAAATTAACTAAACCTTTGGGGCTTAGTTAAATCAGGACGATAGGATTTAATCTTTCAAAAAGCCACCATCGCTTTAATCACCCCCGTCTCAGGTTTTAGCCAACTATCAAACTGACCAATCATATCTAAAAATGGAACTTTATGAGTGATAAAAGAATCCGTGGGAAATAGTCCCGTCTCCAAGGCAGTTTTCACTTTTATAAAATCTTCGACCGTAGCATTTCTACTGCACATTAAAGTGGTTTCTTTGGAGTGGATGCTCGGATGATGATACGTCAAATTTCCCTTGGACAATCCAACTAAAACAAATCTGCCTCCGTGTGCCATGTAATCTATCCCCGTCTCCAAGGCTTTTTGACTACCCGTGGCATCAAAGACCGCCGTTGCCAAATCTCCATTGGTAATTTCTTTAATTTTTTCCAATGGATTGTCCAGAGCATTAACGATAAAGTCTACCCCAATTTCGTCCTTGGCGTAAGCTAGCCGATCTTGATTGATATCCATTGCGATGACTTTTGCGCCGTCAATTTGGGCCAACTTCATCATACCAATTCCGATGGGGCCACAACCGATAATCAATATGGTTTCATCAGGTTGGATAGCTGCCCTTCGAAGTGCATGAGCACCAATTGCCAAAGGCTCTACCAGCGCAATTTCCTGATCGGATAATTTTCCAGCAGGGATAAGGATATTTTCTGGTACTGAAATAATCTCCTGCATCCCTCCGTCCGTATGAACGCCTAGTACTTTGATATTGGTGCAACAATTGGTTTTTCCATTGCGGCAAGCCACACAATCACGGCAGCTTACGTAAGGCATGATAATTACTTTATCCCCTCGCTTCAACTTCATTTCGTTGGCTTCGATCTCTAAAATTTCCGCCGCCAGTTCGTGCCCTAGGATTCTTGGGTAAGTGAAGAAGGCTTGATTGCCACCGTAGGCGTGAAGGTCGGTGCCACAGATACCTACCTGATTAATTTTTAGGAGTACTTCGCCCGATTTCCTTACGGGTATTTCTTTTTCTTTTATCAAAAATTCGCCGGGTTGTTCGCATACGATGTATTTCATTAATGGTATATTTTAGTTGATTTTTGATCTAAATCCATCCGAAAACAATATTTTAAAATACCTCCATAAATCCCTTTTTTCGGGCGGTTTTTCTTGTGCAAAAAACATTTGTACAGGGAAATTGAACATTTGTTTTACAAAATCAGGTTGAAAACCAAGAATTTGAGTAGTCTTATTGGCAATCAAAAAATCAACAATTTTACAAAACAAGTATGCGAATAATTGACGCACACCAGCATTTCTGGAAATACGATCCACATAAACACGAGTGGATTAATGATGAAATGTCGGTTTTAAAAAAAGACTTTTTGGGTGAAGACCTGCGCTCCGTTTTCCAACAAAATGACATAGCAGGTTCTATCGCAGTTCAGGCAGATCAGTCGGAAGAGGAAACCCATTTCTTAATTGAATTAGCTTCACAGCATGACTACATTAAAGGTGTAGTAGGATGGATTGATTTGAGATCACCTACCGTCTCGGAACGATTACAATACTTTTCTCAATTTCCTATCGTCAAAGGATTTCGACACGTCGTACAGGATGAACCAGATGTCAACTTCATGTTAGGTGAAGCATTTCAAAATGGGATTGCCGCCTTACAAGCCCACGGATTCACCTACGATATTTTGATATTTCCTTCCCAATTGGAAGCAGCCCTACAGCTAGTTCGAAACTTTCCACAACAACCATTCGTCATTGATCACATTGCTAAGCCTTCCATCAAAAAAGGTAGCATCACCCCGTGGGCAAAATATATAACTGCCATTGCCGAGCATAAAAATGTGTACTGCAAAGTATCGGGAATGGTGACGGAAGCAGATTGGCAACAATGGAATTACAAAGATTTTGTGCCGTACTTGGATGTGGTCTTCGGAGCATTCGGCACGGAGCGAATCCTCTACGGTTCGGACTATCCCGTTTGCCTTTTGGCAGCTAGTTACAAAAATGTAAAAGGAATACTACATCAATATTTACAAGGGTTTTCGAAAGAAGATCAAGATAACATCTGGTATAAAAATGCGATGCGTTTTTATCGGTTCAACTAACTTATTAAGCAGTAATGGATTTAAATCTCAAAGGAAAAATAGTCATCATCAGCGGTGCAGCGGGCATCAAGGGAAGCATCGGCGAAACCATGCTCAACGTCCTCGCCGAGGAAGGTGCTATCCCTGCCATCATAGATAGAAATGATCGGGGATATGGCTACGTGGAAGCGCTCCAAGCGCAAGGCATTGATGCCCACTTCGTAAAAACTGACGTCACGCAGCCCGATCAAATCGAACGTGCCGTACAAGAAATCACCAAAAAATACGGCCGGGTGGATATTGTTATCAATAACGTGGGTGTCAACGACGGGGTAGGCTTGGATGGTAGCTACGAGGATTTCCTAAAATCGCTACACCTTAATATGATTAGCTATTTTTTGATTGTAAAACACGCGCTTCCTTTTTTAAAAAAATCTAAAGGTAATATTTTGAACATCGGATCTAAGGTAGCCCTCACGGGGCAAGGGGGTACTTCGGGTTACGCTGCTTCCAAGGGCGGCGTGTTGGCGATGACGAGAGAGTGGTCGGTTGATTTGATTCAACACCAAATCAGAGTGAATGCTATCATCATTGCCGAAAGCTGGACACCTGCCTACGATAATTGGATTAAAACCTTAGAGAATGGGGAGGAAAAATTAAAGAGCATTGTCCAAAAAATTCCCTACGAAAACCGAATGACGACCCCTGAAGAAATTGCCAACACGGCAGCATTTTTAATTTCCGAAAAATCTTCTCATACCACGGGACAGTTTGTGTTTGTGGATGGAGGGTATGTTCATCTGGATCGGGCATTACTTTCTAATTAAAACCTCCTCACGGGGTAAATTCAAGATTACCCCGTGGATTAAAATTACGGGGTAAATTCAAGATTACTCCGTGGATTAAAATTGCGGGGTAAATTCAAGATTACCCCGTGGATTAAAATTGCGGGGTAACCTCAAGATTACTCCGTGGATTAAAATTACGGGGTAACGGGAAGTTACCCCGTAATGAAATATTAACGATAGCCAAAAAACAAGATCATGAGTACCACGAATATTTTAATGCGCAAAAAAGCACCCGTCATTGCGTCTAATTTGATTTTCCCATTTGCCTTAGTCACTTTTTGCTTTGCGCTGTGGGGATTTGCCAATGACATTACCAATCCTTTGGTCAAGGCATTCGGCACCATCTTCAATCAAAGTGCCTTTATCAGTTCCTTCGTTCAGTTTGCCTTTTACGCGGGGTACTGCTTCATGGCGATACCCGCCGCTATTTTTATCAAAAAATATACTTACAAATCTGGGATTCTAGTAGGGTTAGCGTTGTATGCCGTCGGGGGTGCATTATTTATTCCAGCTAGTTTGATGGGGATGTTTTATCCCTTCTGTGCTGCCTTTTTTATTATGACCTGTGGACTGAGTTTTTTGGAAACGAGCGCAAATCCCTACATCCTTTCGATGGGCGATGAATCCACCGCTACCCAAAGACTCAACCTAGCGCAGTCGTTTAATCCGATGGGGTCTATCATTGGGATTCTAGTAGCTAAGGATTTTATCTTAGCGAAGCTCAATAAATTAAGTACCGACGAACGCGCTGCACTCGCCACTTCGGAGTTTGAGCGCGTCAAAATGGAAGACCTCGCCGTTGTTCGGGGACCCTACGTTGCCATTGGGTTAGTCCTGTTGGTGATGTTTATTTTAATTTTTATAACCAAAATGCCACAGTCAAAAGATTCGGGCGGCAGTCTCGAAATAAAAGCAACCTTCAACCGACTGATGGCTAATTTACGCTACCGAGAAGGGGTCATTGCGCAAACCTTTTACGTAGGTGCTCAAATTACCGTTTGGACGTACACCATCCACTACGGTACTCAAGTCCTGATGGCCGAGGGTATGATCGAAGCGGATGCCGCAGCGTACGCCGTCAATTATAATTTTTACGCCATGATCCTTTTTGGGGTAAGTCGTTTCGTCTGTACTTTTATGCTTAAATATATTTCGCCCGGAAAATTGTTGATGGTGTTGTCTATTGGAGCGATCTTACTTTTATTTCCCGTAATCTTTGCGGGTGGTCGCATCGGGTTGTACGCTTTGATCGGAATTTCGGGATGTATGTCTTTGATGTTTCCTACTATCTACGGAATCGCTCTACGAGGTATCGGCGACGATGCCAAGCTCGGTGCCGCGGGCTTGGTAATGGCTATTGCGGGTGGTTCGTTGATGCCACCGCTGCAAGGCTTAATGTTGGATAGCTTCGGCGTACAAATATCGTACGCAATGCCCATTATTTGTTTCTTGGTAATTGCGTGGTACGGGTATCGAGTGATTAGATGGCATACCGCTTAGTGACTAGACGACAATTTTTTAATCAAAAATCCATCGTTAACAAAATAAAAAATTACTAATTTAATGATTCAAAGATTTTGCTTGGCTTGTGATCTAAAAGACGATCCGCAGTTAATCGAACAATATAAAAAATACCACGCCCCCGGCAATGCGTGGCCTGAGATTACGGATAGTATCCGGAGTGCGGGCATTGAAGATATGCAGATTTACCTGACGGGCAATAGATTATTTATGATAATGGAGGTCAACGATAATTTTGATCCCCAACGAAAAGCCGAGATGGATGCCGAGAACATAAAGGTGCAAGAGTGGGAAAATCTAATGATGCAATTTCAACAACTCTTACCTTGGGCAAAGGTTGGAGAAAAATGGGTAGAGATGGAAAAGATTTTTCAACTTGGAGGATGAGAAAGGGGTGCAGAGGTGGTTAGTTCTGACTCATAAGTTTTTTGTACTCATTTTTTGAAGAAAGTTTGC
>JBCCJE010000071.1:0-11986 GCA_039027925.1 Bacteroidota bacterium | reverse complement strand
AATTTTTTGGTTTTTTTCTGCAAAAAAATTTGTAAACAGTACCAATCACTTCTCATTTAAAAGAGAAGGATTTTACGTTCAAAGTAAAATTATTTTTTAGTAATTTAACAGCTACGTTTTGAACCGATACTTTATTTTCGTATTATATTTTCAAAATGAAGTTCATCATGAGCAAAGAGCTACTCTGCATATTATTGTTTTTTTTCTTTTCCTGTTATGCTTTTGGTCAAAAAGACCTTTCGGGATTGTGGGTAGGTAAAGTGACTCAAGAAGAAGGAGGTTATGCCCCTAGCTACACTTTTGAAATATTTATCAAGCATGAAGGCAATAAGATCGAAGGTCGCTCCTACGTATTCGTAGATCAAATCTACGCCTCATTCGAGATGTCGGGGAGTATCCACAGCGGTATCTATCTTTCGTTAAAAGATTCTGAACTCCTCGACAATAAAGTCAACGAAGGTATGGAGTGGTGTCTCAAAAAATATCAATTGGTGCTCAAAGTCAAAGACGGCAAATACCATTTGGAAGGATTTTGGCAAGGAAAAACATCATTCAGTACTTGTATCCCCGGTAAGGTTTTTTTAGAAAAAAAAGTACCGAGAGCCTGACTCACACACTCCATTTATCTCTCCCCCCTTTTTTAACGCACATTTTATTTTTCCAAATTAGATTCGCTGATGAAAAGGGCAATACTTCTTCTCCTATTTTGTGGGGTAATTCTTACATCATTATCAGGGCAGTTTAGAATTTTGACTGCTTACGATGGTCTTTTGATTGGTCCAAAAAATGTCAATATCGTTTTTCAGGAACAAGTGGAATATTACTCCACAAACTATGCGCTTATCTTGGAAGACTTAGAAAGACAAAAGAAATATCTTCAAAAGCGATACAAAAAATACAGCAGGAAAAGCAAAAAATATCGAGCTAGATTGAAGATGGAAAAAACCCAACGCGCACTAGCTACCATCAAAAATGAAATAGAAGCAGTAAAAGCATTTATTGTCCTTTGGCAGCAAGAACCTTTCTTCAGAGGATGGAAAGAATTTGAATCAGCTTACGATCCAGCTAAATGTTTTGATGTTTTCACCAACTCCAAGATACTTTCCAAGCACGAGTACCATATCGTTTCATCTCAAAAAAAAGAATTGGTCTGGGAGGAAATTATTGATGCTCACGAGGTGGCAATTAAAAAAATCGATGTGACTCCTGATAAAAACGACACTAGATGGGTGAAGGAAAAACCAACTGCAACGTGTACTTCTGATTTTCCTAACGAATGCTTGGTGTGGAAAATCAAAGAGACACTTGGAAAACCTTACACCTATTATTACTTCGATCATATGCCAAGTGGTTTTGTTTTGGTACAGGAAGCAGAGGTTTTCGTTAGGCGGGTGAGCACGAAAAATTATAGAAACGAAAAGCTAAAAATCATTGATAAAAATAATACGCAGATCATCGAAATCATTGACTTCCGAGAGGTAGCGTGTGATTAATTTTTTCCAAAATATTCCTGATAAATAAGTCCAAAATATAATCCCATCAATAACTGTAATGTTGATGGGATTTTTTAGTGGACAACATTTCCTATGCTCTTTTTATATCCTTAAAAATTGGACGAAAAAATATATTTTTGCGTGATTTTTTGTGAAACTAAATCTGTGAGAACAAGGTTAACTAAGGATTCGCAGAAGAAAGATACCTGCTCCGAAACCTCGAAGAGTAAGGAGTGACAAATCATCAACGGTATTTAGTTTGCTTTGAAAAAAATAAAAAACGATCAATGAACATCACGGACATCATTAAAACGGGAACTGCCGAAGCAGTCAAAGAACTCTACGACCACGAGGTCAATGCTCACGAAGTGAATATGAATGTGACCCGCAAAGATTTCGATGGCGACTATTCCGTTGTGGTATTTCCCTACACGAGAGTAGCTAAAAAAAAACCAGAACAGATTGGAGAGGAGTTGGGAAAATACTTAGTGAAAAAATACGATCAGATTACAAAATATAATGTAATCAAAGGGTTTTTAAATTTAGAGGTGAGCGATCAGTATTGGACAAATTATTTAGCTGGCGTTGCTGATAAAAAAACCTTTGACAAACCTCACCACGGAGAAAAAATTATGATCGAATTTTCTTCTCCAAATACCAACAAGCCCTTGCACCTTGGGCACATCCGAAATATTTTATTGGGTTGGTCAAGTTCAAAAATTTACGAGTCGTTGGGCTATCAGGTACAGAAAGTTCAGATCGTCAATGATCGGGGTATCGCCATTTGTAAAAGTATGCTGGCTTGGCAAAAGTACGGCAACGGAGAGACGCCCGAATCTGCTGGTATCAAGAGCGATCATTACGTTGGAAAATGGTACGTAGAGTTTGAGCAGTACTTTCAGGCAGAGTACCAAACGTGGCAAAAAAGTATCAATGGTCAATTCACTTTTTCTACCCAAAAGACGAAAGAGCAATCCGAATCTGATTTTTTTAAAAAATACAAAAACAACTATTTCAATCAATTCAGCCAATTAGGAAAGGAAGCCAAAGCCATGCTGTTAAAGTGGGAGAACAACGACGAGGAGGTAGTCAATCTTTGGAAAAAAATGAACGGCTGGGTCTATGAGGGTTTTGAGGTGACGTACAAAAATCTGGGCGTCTCGTTTGATAAATTGTACTACGAATCCAATACCTACCTACTAGGAAAAGACAATATCGAAAAAGGACTCGCCGAAGGTATTTTTTATAAAAAAGAAGACGGCTCGGTGTGGATAGATTTAGAAGATGCAAAACTAGATCACAAGTTGGTTTTGAGAAGTGATGGCACTTCGGTGTACATGACGCAAGACATCGGAACGGCAGAGCTGCGATACCAAGATTTTGGAGCTAAAAAAATGGTTTACGTAGTGGCCGATGAACAAAACTATCACTTTAAAGTTTTGTTTGAAATAATGAAACGCATGGGGGCAAGCTACGCAGACGGGATGTTTCATTTGAGCTACGGCATGATTGATTTGACAACGGGAAAAATGAAATCGAGAGAAGGCACTATCGTTGATGCCGATGATCTGATGAAGGAGGTCATTGACGCAGCGAGAAGTAACGCCATCGAAAGAGGAGATTTGGAGGGATTATCCGAGGAAGCCAAAGAAGCTATTTTTAGAAAAATAGGATTAGCGGCTTTGAAGTTTTTTATCATCAAAGTAAATCCCCAAAAGCGAATGGTATTTGATCCCGAAAAATCTGTTGACCTCCAAGGGGATACAGGGCCCTACATTCAGTACGCTTACGTCAGAATCCAATCCATATTGAGAAAAGCGGGAGACGTGGATACTTCCATTGGAAAAAATTACGCCGCCTTGGGCAGTAGCGAGAAAGACCTAGTGGGATTGGTTTACCGATTGGATGAGGTAGTGCAGCAAGCTGCAACTAATTTTGACCCATCCGTTTTAGCGAACTACGTGTACGACGTCGCAAAAATTTATCATAAGTTCAACCACGATCATCGAATCATCAACGCCGAATCACCCGAAGCCAAAGCCTTCAGAATACAACTGTGTCAAGTAGTTGGCGATGTGATTGCGTACGTGATGGATCTGTTGGGAATAGAAATGCCAGAAAGAATGTAAATGACAACGATAGACAGAATGATAGAATGATAAAATGAATGCCTGTCTCGAAACTTTGGGGACAGGCATTCATTAATTGAAAAAAATCCAAATAACATGAGTGAAGTAACAAAAGCGTCCCTGAATTTCATTGAGCAAATCATTGAGGATGATTTGGAGACCAAACACAATGTGGAAGTGCATACGCGTTTTCCTCCCGAACCTAATGGATTTTTACACATTGGGCACATCAAGGCGATTTGCATTAATTTCGAAACGGCAAAAAAGTACGGGGGTAAAACCAACCTCCGATTTGATGATACCAATCCTTTGACGGAAAAAACCTTGTACGTCGATAATATCAAAAATGACATCCGATGGTTAGGCTACGACTGGGACGACAGGGAGTATTTTGCTTCTGATTATTTTCCTCAATTGTATCAGTTTGCAATTGATTTGATAAAAAAAGGATTGGCGTACGTGGATGAATCCACTCCCGAAGCAATTGCGGAAATGAAAGGAACGCCGACTTCACCCGGAAAAAATAGTCCCTATCGGGATCGTTCCGTGGAGGAAAATTTACGCTTATTTGAAGGGATGAAAAATGGAGATTTTGAAGATGGCAGCATGGTACTCCGAGCCAAGATTGATATGGCACATCCCAATATGCTGATGCGTGATCCCAATTTGTATCGCATCAAAAAAGCAACCCACCACCGCACGGGAGATGAATGGTGTATTTATCCGCTGTATGATTTTGCCCACGGACAGTCGGACTCCATCGAAAAGATTACGTATTCGCTTTGTTCCTTGGAGTTTAGACACCACAGAGATTTGTACGATTGGTTGATCGAAAAATTAGAAATATTCCCCAGTCGCCAAATTGAATTTGCTCGGATGAATGTTGCTTACATGATTACGAGTAAAAGACGCTTGCTCAAATTGGTGAACGAAAATTTCGTAACGGGATGGGATGATCCCCGTATGCCTACCATTGCTGGGATGCGAAGAAGAGGATACCCCGCCGCTGCTTTGCGAACATTTGTAGGAAAAGTAGGTGTAGCCAAGAGGGAAAACGTCATTGAATACGACCTACTGGAAAGTTGCGTACGGGACGAACTGAATAAAAGTACGCCACGGGTGATGGCCGTTTTAGATCCACTAAAATTAGTGATTACCAACTATCCCGAAGGACAAGTAGAACAAATGGAAGCCATCAACAATCCCGAAGATGAAAGTATGGGCACCCGTACGATGCCGTTTTCGAGAGAGCTTTACATTGAGCGAAAAGATTTTATGGAAGATCCCCCGAAGAAATTTTTCCGCCTAGGACCTGACAAAACTGTTCGATTAAAAAATGGATTCATCGTCTCCTACGAAAATCATATCAAAGATGACGAAGGCAACGTCACCGAAGTCCACGTAAAGTATTATCCCGATAGCCGAAGTGGTTCTGATACTTCGGGCATCAAGGCGAAGGGCGTTCTGCACTGGGTATCCATCGAGCAAGCTATCCAAGTCGAGGTTCGCAATTATGATAAATTATTTACGGTGGAACAACCACTAGCAGACGACGAAAAAGACTTTATGGAATTTTTTAATCACGATTCGTTGCAAGTGACTAACAATGTATTTGTAGAACCTAGCTTGCAAGCTGCCAACGTAGGCGATAGATTCCAATTTATGCGCAATGGTTACTACTGCTTCGATATTGATTCCACTACCGATCATTTGGTTTTTAACAGTACGGTCAATTTAAAAAGCGGTTGGAAACCCAAAAAGAAGTAATGATGGATGTTTTGGTATGTAGATGAGATGATCTACGTCGTGAAGGAATCCCATCTTGATTCTATTTTTTTAAAAATTATTTAGCCTAATAATCATGAGAAAAATTATCACTTTTATATTATTCAGCGTGGCATTCTCTGCCAATGCACAATTAGCGAGCACTTCACCAAACTTTGAAAAAGAATTGTTACAAACCCAAATAGATGTGGTCTATCTGGCCTCTGATTACTTGCAGGGAAGAGAGACGGGAACAATCGGTGAGGAGCGCGCTGCTGATTATATCGTCCATCGTTTCAAGGAAATTGGGTTGACGCCCAAAGGAGACAATGGGACTTGGTTTCAAGAATTTCCTTGGCACGAGGTGACTAATCCCCACGCCTCCGACAAAGGAAAAATAGAAAAAATAGGAAAAAATGTGATTGGCTACATTGATAACGGAGCAAAGACTACCGTAGTGATTGGTGGCCATTACGATCATCTTGGTATGGGAGAAAGTGGATCAAGACACACCGGCGAACCTGCAATCCACAACGGTGCGGACGATAATGCGAGTGGTATTGCTGCAATTTTTCGGATTGCGGATCGTCTCAAAAAATCTAATTTGACATCCAACAATTATTTGTTTATCGCTTTTTCGGGAGAGGAAAAAGGATTGTTTGGCTCAAAGTACTACGCTAACAATTCGACCATCCCAATAGAGGAAATCAACTATATGTTCAATATGGATATGATCGGTATGCTCAATGAAGATAAAGTCCTAGCGGTACAAGGAACAGGTACTTCCCCTGTGTGGAAAAGTATTTTGGAAAAAGAAAATGCCCAAGGACTCGTTGTCAAACAATCCAAATCGGGAGTAGGCCCCTCCGATCATACTTCATTTTATTTGAAAAATATTCCCGTTTTACACTTCTTCACGGGACAACACGATTACTACCATAAACCTACCGACGATGCCCACATCCTCAACTACGAAGGGATCATAGCTGTATCTGATTTTATGCTGGCGCTCATCAAAGAGGTAGATGGTTCTAAATTAGAATTTACCAAAACCAAAGATAATCAACAACGAAAAGCAGCTTCTTTCAAAGTTACCCTCGGCGTCATGCCCGATTACGTTTTCAATGGTAGAGGAATGCGTGTAGATAGTGTTATAGAAGGACGGGTAGGACACAAGGGCGGACTAAAAGATGGTGACATCATCATCCGAATTGGTAATACCAACGTGACGGACATCTACGCCTACATGGAAGGACTCAGCAAATACCAAAGAGGGGATAAAACGGAAGTCGTGGTAATAAGAAAAGATAAAGACAAAAAAAAGGAGGTAAAACTGAAGGTGAAATTTGACTAACAAAAATCGTTAGAAGTCCTTCTTTCTTTGGTAGTAATCTTTTCTTTCGTACTTATACCTTATATTTGCCGCCGATTGATGTCCTCGGAAATTTTTGATTCGAACATTTGTAAGAGCAATACTTTTGCTGACCGTAAAACATCTTCGAGGACAAATACCTTTTTATACACCTTTAAATTAATCACGTACAAAATGAGTGAATTAGAAACAAAATTAGCTAAGCTAAAAGAGCAAGCCACCAAGCAATTGAACGATTGCGGTGTAACCGACATTGACAACGAACTACTGGACACCCTAGTGGGCAGGCTTAGATTGATCGTAGATAATAAAGATGCCCTTTTGGTATCTGGTAGCGATCCTTCGGAGTTGGAAACTGTCCGAAAGAACTTCGTAGAAAAGAAACTCGGTATTGAAGATAAAGACAAGGCCATGACTGCCATCAATGAGGTAGTGAGCGAAATGTCTGGAATCAAAATGAAAAACCGAGCAGCTTTTTACTACATGGTACAAAAAAAGCTCGGCTAACATTCGACCAAATTACGCCGTGTCATATACATCTCTACTGTGGCACGGTGTTTTTTGTGGCGGCTATTAATGGCTCAATTTGATGAGCACGGGCACAGCACTCACCTCTATTGTTATCTTTCCATTTTTAAAGTTTGGTTTCGTCGTTTTTTCTCCCTTGGGGTTTTTACCCTCCAATTTCCACGCTTCTACGGGTTGGTATTTCGAATCAAATTCGATAGTTGTAGAAGTATTGTTATCTCCATCAATGGGTTGCCACGCTGCGATGTGGGTCGGCTTTCCATTTTTATCCCCTAGCAGATAAACCCACGCCTCGTCGTCCTCCCGAATCACATCAATAAAATGCTTATCCCCCAAATGATGAACCATAGCTTGCCACGCCACAAAGGCTTGCTTGATCTGAAAATCAGCACTTAGTGAACTCACTAGCCCCGAGCGAGTGAACAAAGAGGACTCCTTATTTTCGTTCGCAAAGAAATACCACGTAGCCCGATCAATGCCTACCCTTGCGAGCATCAATGCTCCTCTGACAGCGTAGAGGGCTTGTGCCTTTTCGGAGACACACTCCCCGTGGGTACAATCTTCGTTGCCTCCCCCAGAATCCCATCCCCACTCGGTGACGTAGATGGGAAGTTCGGGAAGGTTTTGATTTCTAAATCGAATCATGTTCAGGACGGCGCGTGTGCCATTGTAGGGATGTTCGGGATGAGTAGCGATTTGTTTCCCCTGCTCGTTGTACGACCAAGGGGTGAGATGAGTATTGATGGCATCAATCGAATTTTTCACTTCGGGCGTAACCCTGGCACCAATGTAATTTTTGAATTGTCCTTCGTATTCGTTGGCGGGAAAAGCAGCTTGGAGCGCACAAGGCAGCACCGTCACTTTCGAGTCTGCTTCTTTGATGCCTTCTGCCATACCTTTTAGTATTTTTTTGTAAAAATCAGCTTCGTAATACCAAGGTTCGTTGCCGATCTCAATGGCGTTCACCAGACCATTACCTTTGGCAGGGCCAAAATGCTGGGCAAATAAATACCCGAATTTGTAAGCGGACGCTTCGGGTTTGTTCCATTGTGCTTTCGGAATATCTCTAAACTGAATACTCGTTTGGAGTTGCATTCCACCCTCTGTCCACACTTTATATTCACGATCCCAGTTTAGCCACCAGTTGACCTCCGTTCCTTCGCCGTCTGCCATTTTTCGATAATCAGGCGGATTGTCGGGATCCATCACATCCCACATCAGGAAGTGATAATTTCTGGCGTGACTAGAAATTTTTTCAAATAAATCTGCTCCTCTGCCTTGCGGAACTTCGTCGGCGTATTTTTCAAAACCCCATCCCCAGATGCCGTTCACACCTAGCATTTCCCCCAAAGAATTAGGATTCATTTTGGGTTGGGGCATTTTTCCGTAAGGGCCATATTCGTCGTACACATCGAACTCCCAAACAAAAACACTCCCCCAATCCTTATCTGCCACCCCGTGCTCCACCTTGACGTACCTAGCGGGCAAGGGAGGATTGATAACGGTCGAAACCGTCTGCAAAGCATTGGGATCGAGGTCTTTGATTTTTGTCCAATTTTTTCCATCCACACTGATCGAAAGGGTAGAAAATTCGGCGGTATTCGTTCCTGCCCAGTGTCGGGTGTCCACCCAACCCACATTTTGCACCTTACCCAAATCCACCATTGCCCACTCTTTGGGAGCGGTTTCCAGAGCCGCAATTTCCCGGAGTGTAAAAGTTTGTTTTGACTTTATAACAATACTTTTAACAAATTTTTCATCGGCAGAAAATCGAACGGCTTGGTGATTTTCGGAAGTGGAGTAAGTACCAATTTTTTTGAGTCGTTTATTGCGTTGGATAAAAATTTCGATGGGTGATTTTACGCTACCTGCCCGCATCACAATTTTATTCAAATCTTGTGGCATCGGAAACAATACTTCTACAAATGCTTCTCCTTGTGCCACGCCAACGTTGGCGGAAGTGCCATTTGGATTGCCGTCGGTAGCATTTTTAGGATTAAGAATACTAGACGCCTTGTAGTTTTTAGTATCCTCAAAAAAGTGAAGGAGTATATTTTGATCTTCTCTATTGAAAAAATTAGTAGGAAAAGGTGCTGTACTTTGCCAATGCGATTCCTTTTTTTCGTCAATCAATTTAAAGGCCTGATCGGGATTGGAAGAGGTGATCGGTTTCGCTCCGATGGTTAGTGAAGGGATAACCCCTGCGTTGGGATTCCATTTTTGATTTTTCGTTGAAACTTGCTGCGCATTCGAACTTTCGCTTTGGGAACAAGCCGTCAAAAATGGAAAAATGACTAACAGCAACATGATGGTATTTTTCATAGACTAAGGATTTGAGTTAAGTTTTTCTGTAAGATTTTTTTTTTAATTGCTTTTGGGAAGTTAAGCTATTTTGTCGAAAGCTGTTGTGCGGGTTTATGATTAACCTAAGAATTAGCTAAATTATTTTTTGAAAAAACAAAAACCCAATAGTGCGTTTAATTTTTGACAAAATGAGCGTTTTACCAATTTGGAAAACTCCTTATTTTTCCCCGAAAACAACAACATTGTGGATAGAATTTACGTAATTTGTAATGTTTTTACCAACCGTTAAACTGAGAATATTTCAACCCCTGTTGATTGCTAAAAGTACTTATCTCTAGACTACTAATTACCCTCATTTATTTTTCATGGCAAAAAAACGTCAATAAAAAAACGTTTTATTATTTAATCCCAACAGTTAATCTTATGTTGAATAAAGCACTATTTGCAGTTCTAGCCCTCTTTATCTCCGTTGCTACCTACGCCCAAAAATGGGAAAACTTGAACGATCAGGTTTTGAATTATCTCGGTAGCGGAGATTACCAAAATGCGCTAAGTACTGCTCTCCAAGCCCGAACGGTAGCTCGCCAAGAGTTCGGTGAAAATCACGCAGACTACTCCGCCAGCCTACATAATCTCGCCAGCGCCCACAAAAAATTGGGAGAATACACGCCAGCGGAATCTTTGTACTGGGAAGCCCTCAAAATAGATAAACAGGTGCTCGGTGCTAAACACCAAAATTATGCGCTGAGTCTTTTTGGTTTAGCTAATTTATACAAGCTCAAAAAGGATTACCCCAAGGCAGAATCTATTTATTTGGATGCGCTCGACATCATGGAACGAGCCGTGACGGACAAGCATCCTGACTACGCTTTGATCTTGAGTGATTACGCAGACTTGCATACCGAACTCAAAAACTACAAAAAAGCGGAAAGTAATCTTAAAAAAGCTAAAGACATCACGAGGTATTCGGTAGGTGAAAAACATCAAGATTACGCAGGTGTTCTTTTTAACTACGGCAAACTGCATAAATCCAAAGGGAGTGTTTCCGCCGCCGAAGAATCCCTAATTAAGGCTTTAGGTATTTACAAAAAAACACTAGGGGAAGATCATCCTGATTATAAAGATTGTAAGAGATTTTTGGACAACTTGTACGATCCTACCTACCAACTGTACAAGCCCGCTGCCTCCGAAACTCAAATGACCAAGACCATCGAGCGACCTAGTGTGACAACGACTGGTGATGCTGCCACTACTACGGGCAACGAAATAAACGGAGGGAATACTACCATGCCCACTACCGACAAAAAGGAAATGACCATGAAGGATGATATGCCACCGGCTACCAATCAGGTAGGCAATACAAATACGGGAAGCAATGATGATCGCATGAATGTAGGAAATAGTAACAATACTTCTACGGGAGCAGCAGTAGAGGGGACTTCTACGAACGTAGAGACTGTGGTCGAGAAAGCACCTCCCGTAAAAACGCCACCACCACGTCCGCAGAAAAAAACGTGGAATGACTTCAGTATTGAAATGGATAAATACACCCAGTCGGGAGATTATCCCCAGGCCATAAGTGCGGGCGAAACGGCATTGGAAATGGTCAGAAAAGAATTTGGGGAGGAGCACGAAAACTATACTTGGATTTCCCTGAAGTTGGCGGATAGCTACGAAAATGCGGGACTGGTAGAAAAAGCGATTCCCTTGTACGAGAAGGACTTGGCCTACATCGCTAAGAGTCTCGGTAAAGATAATCGGACTTATCAGAAAAGAAGAGAGGAACTCCTGAAAGCGTATAAGTCCACAGGACAAAATGAAAAAGCGCAGCAATTTTATAAAGTTGAAGTGTATGATTCCTACGCCGTATTCAATGACGCTAGTCTGATGAATCAAAATAAAATGATAGAACAGATGGAGCAGGAGATGGAGGACTACTACGGTAACTCTCTGGAAATGGGATTTTTGGTAAGCGGTACGGAGATGCAAAACTTTAACCTCGGACTGAAAGGACGGGATACCGATGCCGCATTGTTGATCCAAAATTCGATGAAAGGAGACATCACGACCTACCAAAAGCAACTGCGAGATAAATTAAAACTAAACGAAGCTGCCATTGATTTTTTGAGAATGAAAGACAAAAGATCGGGGATGGGAAATTACTATGCTCTCGTGACACGCAAGGGTGCGGAAGAAACGGTCTTGGTGCCCTTGTTGGATGAAAGTAAAATCCAAACGTTGATTGATTCCAAACCGGATTCGAGGGATAGTTACATTCAGAGCATGGATAGGAGTTCGCAATTGTACCAACTGGTGTGGGAGCCGCTAGAGGAGCATCTGAAAGGGGTTAATTTTATTCACGTATCTACCGTTGGGATTTTAAATAAAGTCGCATT
>JBCCJE010000070.1:0-12018 GCA_039027925.1 Bacteroidota bacterium | reverse complement strand
GTAGGATAAGGAGTCTCTTACTAAGGCGTAACTTTTATAATACTGCAATGCCTTCTGGTAGTTTCCCCTTTGTTCTGTGGTTGAGCGCCATCCAAATATTTCATTTAACATGCGCGGAGAGGTAATGAAAAGATTGGCACAACTCACAGAACAAAGGGGAAACTACCAGAAGGCATTGCAGTATTATAAAAGTTACGCCTTAGTAAGAGACTCCTTATCCTACGAACAGCAAAACCAAAGACTGGATGAATTGCGTGCAGCATTTGAAACAGAACAAAAAGAAATAGAAATTCAACAACTCAAATCCCAAGAAGCCCAACGAACGCAAGAGCGTAATTATTTGATCGGTGGTATCATCATGCTAGGATTACTAGGCTGGTATATTTTTTCTTTACTGAGAAAAAATAATCGCCAACTCAAAACGGAAGTTCAACAAAAAAAGCGAATTGAAAATCTATTGTTAGAAAAAAATCAATTGTTTGATGATTTGCAAAATGCGCAAGAGCGATTAATCCATAATGAGAAAATGGCTTCCCTTGGTCAGCTCACCGCAGGTATCGCCCACGAGATCAATAACCCAATCAACTTTATCTCTACCAGTACACAAGCACTTAACTTAGACTTTGAAGACCTAAAAGAATTATTGGAAAAAGTAATTCATTTACAAAGAAATGGAAAAGACGAAAGTACCATTCAAGAAATCATTCAGCTCTCCAAATCTATGGATCTGCCTTATCTGAAAGACGAAATTTACAGCCTGCTCGGTAGTGTGACACGTGGCGTTAGCCGTACGGAAAAAATCATCTCTGGATTAAGAACTTATTCACGCCGAGGTGAAAATGAATTTTTACCTGATGATATTAATAATTGTATAAAGGAAGCCTTGTTGATTTTAGAGCCAAAAATTACGACCCAAATTCAAGTGCACCAAGACCTCCAACAACTCCCCTTGGTAGAATGTCAAATTGATAAACTCAACCAAGTATTTGTCAATTTGATTGGAAATGGCATTGACGCAATGGAAGGGAATGGCGAACTCTTTATTTCTACACAAAATACTGATAATCAGGTCATTATAAAAATAAGAGATACTGGGAAGGGGATGGATAAAATAACACAACAACGAATTTTTGAACCTTTTTTTAGTACTAAAAAAATTGGTAAAGGTACAGGACTGGGTTTGTTTATCAGCTACGGAGTGGTTAAGCAGCACGGAGGAGAAATCAAAGTGGAAAGTGAAATTGGAGAAGGGACTACGTTTTCTATTTACCTACCTATTCAACATGGTAAGTTGATTAGTTCGTTGCGTTAATTACTTATTCCGATACCTAAGCGATGAAAAATACGTATTGGGGAAAATCATAATAGTCATAAAGATCATAAGCTATCAGCGTTAAAAAAGATAAGAGATAAAAATTCAGGAAATAGAGAATTTAATGCTGGTTACTTATGATCTTTATGACTATTATGATTTCCCCAATACATGCTTTTCGTATTCGGGACAAGTCATCTTACAATCCCACCTTCTCAGTCTCTTCTCGTCCCCTGAAAAATAAATTCTTGGTTCTCATCAATTAAAGACAACTCCCTCTTTTCTAAATTGAATACAGCGGTGATTCCATCATTTTGTCCAAATTGATTATTAACGATATTGGGGTCTGATGGATTCGTGATGACAGTAATCGTAATCGGATCAAAAGACGATACAGACATTGCAATTGTATTGTTATCAATATCTTCTACATTAACAGTCATCACATCATTGGTAGTCACGTTGAGTCCTTCGTAAGTACCGATAATGGATACGGAGACATTTTCATTGGAAGAACCGTTGAGATCATCATCTTTTTTACAAGAAAATAATACGAGACTGGTCATCAAAACGATAGTGAACATTTGAAATAATTTCATTTTAAAATTTGGTTTAGTGCCTGCATATTCAGGCGGGGTTAAAAAATATTTTTGGATGTTTTCGATTTGGTCTTTGAGGTTAACTACGCCGCAAAGATAATGGTAGCCATTCTGCTCAACTACCCAACTGAAGTGAACTGGGATTTTTTTAAAGTAAAAGTCCAAGCACTTTTTGACCTCGGTAATTTCCACTTTTGCTTCTTTCTAATATTTCACCCGCTCATTTTAAGTGAATTTTGGGTCATCAAAAAACTAGATGACATTGCACATCTCAAACCAAATGAAAATGAAAAAAATAATTATCCTACTGACTATTGTTTTTTCAACAATACAGTTACATAGTCAAGATATTAGTCGGCTTACTAAGGGAAAGGCATTCGAAATCAGAGGAAGATTGAGTTTTAACAGCAATTTTTATTTGTCGTCAGATAATCGCAGAAGTCCATACACTTGGAGTATCCAAGGTAATCCTACGCTAAAAATGTATGGCATCACGCTACCTTTCAGTTTTGGTTTTCGCAATCAACAATTCAGTTTTGGGACACCGTTCAATGTGTACGGGGTAAGTCCTTATTACAAATGGGTTAAGCTGCACGCTGGCTTTCGCAGTATGAATTTTTCTCCTTACACACTTTCGGGAAAAAACTTTTTTGGTGGTGGTGTGGAATTAACGCCGGGTAAATTCCGCCTAGCAGCGATGCACGGAACATTTAGGAATTTGTTAGCACAGCGGGATACGGCCATTTACGGTGCAACCATTTTGCCGAGCTTTGAGCGTACGGCCTACGGGGCCAAAATTGGAGTGGGCGGTTCGAGGCACAGCGTTGATTTGATGTTTTTAAAAACTAAAGATGATGGAAATAACATTATAAACACATCCGACGAAGGAGGAGCTCCATTTGCCAATCCTCAGGACAATATCGTTTTGGGGTTGAATGGAAAAATTACTTTTTTTAGGAGGTTATCTTTCCAATTCAATAGTGCGGCGAGTGCTTTCACCTCCAATCAAAATGCCAGAGACATCAACGTAATTGAAGATATCAAGGTCACTTTTAAGAATATCATTGATGCAAATTTATCTACTCGCTGGGGATTTGCTGGGGATGCCACCTTGAATTTGAAGTTACAAAATTTTAATCTGGGGCTACAGTACAAACGCATTGACCCTTTCTTTAACTCCTTGGGAATCAACTTCTTACAAAAGGATTTGGAAAATTACACCGTCAATACGGCTATGAATTTCTTACAAAAAAGATTACGCTTCCAAGGAAATTTTGGACTACAAAAAAATAATCTTGCAGGATTTAGAACCGTCGGTACGCAGCGATTGATTGGTGGAGGAGCATTTACTTTTACACCCAATAGATCGTGGATGGTCACCGCTCGCCGTACTAACTACCAAAGAGAAAATGTAGATGGTATCCTCGAACTGAATGATACGCTACGACTCGTAAGCGTTACAAAAATGACCCATATCAACACTCGCTACAAAATTTATCAAGACAATAGCATCCTCTCTTTGGGGGGAAGTATCAACATGCAATCCGTACAAGATCAAAGCGAGGTAGATGCCTTACAAAGAGAAGTGGGAAACATCGGAGCGAGCTTTTCCATTGGATTAAAAAATAAGGAAAGGGGATGGAATATTTCTTCCAACTTAAATTATAATCAATATACCATTGCGGCTACCGTGAATAAAAAATACGGTATCTCCCTTCGAGCCAGCCAAAAATTATTAGACGATAAATTGAGGGTACGACTATCTGGAAATTTTAGATGGAATGATAGATCGGATAACGTTTCGTCTAATTCTTACTCTACCCGACTAAGACTGAGTTGGAAGATGAATGGGAAGCATCGCTTGAATATTCAGGGAAATTATTTAAGGAGAAATTTGGTCAGCCGATCCGTTGGAGAATTTAGAGGAAGCGTGGGGTATGGGTTTTCGTTTTAATAGAACACAAATAGGAAGATGGAGATTTACTTCATCTTCCTTTTTATAAAACATTATTCTTCTGGTATTTTCCAGCCCTGTTCTTTAATTATCAAAATTAACTCTTGAGTAGAACGGTTGGTAATAGTACTTATTTGTTTTAAAGTAAATCCTCCATCAATTCCATTTTTGATAATGGCAATGATCTCTTCCATGCGACCTTCTAGTTTAGCTTGAGCTACGACATTATTTAAATCTCTATATTGCTTTAAGCTTTGTTCGTATTGCGCTCTTTCCATTTTATTGTATTTTGCAATTTCAGCTAACTTGAATAATTTTTTGAATACTCGTTCTTGTAGTGCTGTTGGTCTTTTCTTCAATTTATGTTTGTACTAATATAGTTTTTATTCTTTACTTTTTTAACCTTGATAAACGGCTTCACTCATCTTCTTTCCGTCTTCACTCATCTTCAATTATTTCCAAATAAACAAATTACCACCTTTGTACCACTTCATTTTATCGCAATCATAACTTTTCAAAATACCAAAAAATGAAAACAGTAAATTTTATATTTAAAATCTTAAAGCTGACTTGTATAATTATTGTTACAATTTTTGCGTCGAGCCAAAAATCTGTAGCTCAGGACATGTCTGCTTTTGTCAATGTATTTCCACCCTATCCTTTGGAGTTGGAACATTACATCGAAAACTTCGAGAGCCTCCACCTCGAACTCCAAAATAATACCCAAGAGCAAAAAGAAGTGTATCTGGGTATTCGAGTGAGAAGTGACTACGGGCTAGAGGTACGAAGCAATGCTACTTACCGACCTTCCGATCCTTTTTTAATCAAAAAAAATTCAAGTATCATTTTCGATTCGGATGACTTCGAAGCGGTCTATGGTGACTTGAGTTATCCCAGCGATTTTACCATTTCGGGAGCTTCGGATAAGATTTCGAATTTGATTCAAATTCAAAGAATTTTACCAGAAGGCTCTTATCAGGTCTGTATTATGGTGTATGATTGGAATACCGATCAGTTGCTGACGGGCGATTGCTCGCAATGGTTTTCGGTAGAAGTAGGCGATGTACCCATGATTATTTCTCCGCAAAACCAAGAGACGCTGGAAGAGGAAGCGATTACTTTATTCAGTTGGGATGCCCCGCTCAATGTTGCTTTGGAGTACGAATTGGAGTATGGTTTTAAAATCATCAACCTGACGGAGTACGGCGTTGATGGATTTGATGTTGAAAGTCTGTTTGCTGATCCTGCGGTATCGCCCGTGTTTGAGATGGAGGGGCTGACCGAGACATTTTACAATTACGAATCAGGAGGCGACGATCCCTTGTTGGAAGGCAATCAAACCTACGCCATGCGAGTCACCGCAAAGGAAGCTAATGGGGAATTGCAATTTCAAAATAATGGACACAGCGAAATCGTCATTTTCAAAGTAGAAGCAGCAGACGACATTGTAGAAGAACCATTCGATATCGTTGGTCACTTTCCAAACAGAAGAATCTACGTCAATAAAACGGACAACATTATGAAATGGAGCTTCCGATCAACCGTGAACGAAGAAGAGTTTAGAGGAAAAGCTACATTTTACGATGTGACCGAAACTGTTAATGGATTGTTATACCTATCGGAGGAAGAAAAACTTTCGGAACTAGCTACCAATCATTTTGCCTTTTTTAGCACGGCGGGAACAACGGGGGCGGACTCTTTATTTTTTGATACCGAGGATGCCGATTGGGTGAGTGGAAATATTTACGCAGTTACAGTTCGGGTGGATAATGATGAGCTAGAAGCCAACGACGTTTTATTTTTCGAATTGTACGGCAATAGAAAAGCAACCGAAGATTCTGAGCAAGTCTATGAAATGGACTTAGACTTGGTAGCTAACAATGATACTTTTTATATCAGTAAAGAAAATAGCAAAGTGGCGTGGAACATTTTGCCCGAACCCGAATGGGATGATGTTGCTTGTACCTTTAATATTTATGACGTGACGGCTTTCGATACCACGGAGCTAAAATCGCTGTCGCTCTTCGAATTAAAAAGTAACCTTACTGCGTTGACTAGCTTGACGACGGAGACCGATTATAATTTTAAATCCAAAACTTTTTCTACCATCGGCGAGGAATGGGTGGAAAGTAATATTTACGGAGTGCATACACAATGTATCTCGGCGGCGCATGACTTTACCATTGATGAGTTTTTGTGGATGGAGGCATTTTCTGATCCTAAGCAGAAGGCGCTGGGCAATGCCGTTGTGAAAATTACCGCACCCGAAAATCACTACGACGAATACTGGGACGAAGGTAAAGATATCAACATCGCTTGGGCGTTAACGACCGAGGAAACTTACCCTAATGATTCCATAAAATACCAAATCCAATTGGTAGATCTCGAAGCGACTGGTTTTTCGGATACTCAGATAGAAAATATGAGTAATCAAAAATGGTCCAAACATTTGAATACTATCAATAATGATGAGGATAAAAATTTGGCGGTGGTACTAGCAACTAGCGTTGGCAGTAGTTTGACATACAATCTTTCTACGGACAGCCTTGAGGTGGGTACTTACTATGCGTTGGTTTTAAATATTGAAAATCATCCCGACGAATTATCATTTGACGAAACGACCATTTTTAGAATTTTTGAATACCGAGAAGAACCCACGGAGTGTGAAGAAAACTGCTACTATGCTCAAAATATTTCAACTACTCCCGCTTCGAATGCTAGCGCATTTAGTACTTTAAAAATTGGAAATTTTGAAATTAAAGATATTACGACGGACTACGTTTCGGGAGAGGAAATTACGGGCGAAGGTACTATCGAAGTGGACTTCCTGATGGGCGCAAAAATCAAAGTAGAATTTTCTAGAATCCAAGTAAACACCGACGGTCGTGTTTACAGCGGAACGGTTAAGGCAAAAGAAAATTCAACTGGCTTTAATCTAGTTGATCTCAATGCGAGTGTGGAAGCAAGTACCACGGTGGACGCTTCTACTACCGAAGGCATTTACGATTATTTGCTCTACGAAAATAATTTGGCAGAAATGGCAATGGGACAAAAGGTCAGTATGCCTTTGGGGTTTGAAAGTAGCTTCAAGGGACATCAGATAGTTTTGGGTTTTACGGAGATGAATTTCACGGCCGACCAAGCTACCTCCAATATGATTGCCAGCCTTTATTTACCAACGATGGGTGATAATAATTTTATCGCTTTGGGCGCTTCCGATATTTGTATGAATCCCGGCGGGTTTGCTTCGGAGTACGTTTTACACCTTGCGGATACTTTAGTAATTCAGAACGATGGGGATTGGAAATTTCAGTTAGCGGGTGGACTAGACTCTAAGGAAAGTACAAAAAGTAATGGGACTTACGTTGCTATTGATTGTGAGGGCATAAAAGAATTTGCGATACGAGGAGCGGTGGATTTACCGAAGAAAATTGTCGTCCCCGAAGATACCGAGGGTAATATCATCGAAGATGATTTCGTCACCGCCGCTTTCCAATTTAAACTAGATCGAGGTGACAATGCCGATAGCACCAAGGTAGCCTCGCAGGGTATGCATTGGTGGGCAAGCGTTGACTTTGAAGATTTCCAAATCAAAGGTCTGACGGGTTGGGGATTCGAAATAGAAGAGGCCTACTTGGATATGTCTGACATTGCGAACCCCGACGACATTACTTTTCCAGCGTCTTACTCTTCTTCCGAAAAAGACGATACGTGGCAAGGCTTTTACATCAAACGAGCGAATATCAAAACTCCACCAGCTTTTGCGAAGGATGGGATTCGACAAAGTGCCTCTATCAACAATCTGATGATTGATTCCGATGTGAGTGCCACCATCGCCTTGACCAACTTGATTGAAACCAACGAGGGAAAAATTGACGCTTGCCTGTTTTCTATTGATTCGTTGTTCCTCACGATTGACCAAGGGAGTTTTGCCAATGGCGGTATGCACGGAAGATTAGGTTTGCCCTTCATGGCAGACCCTGATGAAGAAGATGCGGAAGAAACCAGCGAATACGAAGACTATCTGACTTACACCGCCTTGATCTCGAAAGTAGCGGAAGATAGCACGATGCGCTACGATTTTGCCATCGAGCACGAAGGGAAAGTTAAACTACCGATGTATTTGGCAGAAGCAGAATTTAACCAAAGTTCCTACGTGAAAGCGAATTGGACACCTGCCGAAAAGAAGTTTGGACTAGAGGCTTTTGTCAAAGGGAAGCTCACCATTGATACTAAGAAATTAAACTCGTTGTCCGAAAAATTGCCTGCGGATTTGAACTTACCGGGCGTGAAATTTCAAATGAAATACAAGGATAAAGCATTTAGTAATTGTAGTGTTAGTATGAGTAGCAATGATGAAGAAACAGATACGAGAACTTCCTACGTACCTGCACACGAAGATATGTTGTGGGCATCAACCGACGATGAAATGATCTGGAGTGAACTGACAAGTGACTCGGAAGATGGCCGACAAAATGTTTTATCAGGATTTCCCATCAGTATCACGGAGATGGATTTAACTAGCAATGGGTCGGGGATTACTTTTTCGGTTACGCCCGAATTGGCACTACAAGGAGGAGAAGCTGGATTTTCCATTGCTACCAAAGTCAACCTCAATTCGGCACTACAAACTAATGCAGAAGGCATTGATCGAATTAAGTTTACTGGATTTCAAATAGAGTGCGTAAAGTTAGATGTGGATGCCGACAACGTTGTCATGGAGGGCGAGCTTTGTTTTTACAATGACCAAAACGAAGAAGGTGTAGGCGATAGAGGCGTCAAAGGATCTGTCAATGCGTTGGTACCCGGCGTTCAGATCGGCGTGAACCTCGCCGCAGAATTTGGAACACGCGTCGTGGACAAAGACGCAGATTACGGAACGGTAGATAACTACGGCTACTGGTTTGTAGATGGATTGTTTTATATGGGCACGGTAGGTGTTCCGATTCCGCCCGGCTATGTCAGCGTTCACGGAATGGGTGGTTCTATTTCCGTCAATATGAAAAAAACTTCCACTGCGGCATTAGCCGCCGATGCTATTCGAGAGACGCGCGAGATGACGGAAGAGGAAGCGACGGGAGGCGATCCAAATGACGTGGAAGTCACAACGACTACCATCGAAAGAGAGCCACACTTTGGAGCTAGAGGTTTAGGATTTACTGTTATCATGGCGGCAGCTCGACCAGAGTTGGTCAATATGGACTTAGGGATTGAAGCCACTTGGCAAAAAGGAGAAGGTCTGCAAACTATTTCGGTATTGGGGGATGGCTATTTCTTTACGCCGCTCATGTCGAGAAATAATCCTCAATTGCGAGCTAAATGTGTGTACACTATTCATTTGTTGGGAGATGGCGACGTAGCCTTTACGGGGACTAACGATGTATATATGAATTTCATAACCATCAAAGGAGGATTTGAGAACAATCTACTGGTGGAAGGTGCAGGATTTCATGTACAAAATTTTGGAGGAGAAGATGGTAATGGTTACTGGGATATTCAGTTGGGTACGTACGATAGTCCCGGCAAGGTGAAATTTTACGACCTCATCGAAGGACACGACGATTTAGAATTGGATATTGCTGGAAGTGCATACCTGATGGCGGGGCACAACGTACCGACTACTGCACCTCCTTATCCACAGAAGATTTTGGACTTGTTGAACACCAATCTAAACGCAGAAGATGGCAACGAAGTAGAAGGAGAAGAGGCCGAAGAAAATGAAGCGGCTAGAAACATTAATGATATCGAAGCCAACAAAACGGGAAGCGGAATTGCCATTGGTAAGCAGTTCGAAGCTATTTTCAAATTTGACAAAGGAGCTATCTTTGCCGACCTCAATGCTACCGTAGGAATGGACTTTAATATCACGCAGGATGAAGCGAGGGTGTGCTACGTTCCTAAAACTGGCGAGATGCAAACGGCGGGCATCAATGGTTGGTATGGAAATGGTCAAGCCTACGCAGGCCTAGAAGGAGACTTAGGCGTGAATGTAAAACTCTTTGGTAAGGAGCAAAAAATCAAAATCCTCTACCTCGCCATCGTAGGGGGACTACAAGGAGGAGGCCCTACTCCGTTTTGGGCAGAAGGAAGATTTAACGTCATGTGCAATCTGATGAATGGAACATTGAAAGGCTCTTACCGCTGGCCCGTGACCTTCGGCAGCAAGTGTACACCTTCGTATGATGATCCTTTAGCAGATATCCCGATGATTGCAGAAACTTATCCTGCCAATGGAGACAAAGACATCAGTCCCTACACCGACCCGATGGTTACGTTTAATGTGCCGATGGAGGAGGTAATTTATATTCCAACGATCAACGAATATGAGGAAACCATCGTAGAGCAGTATAAACCCTACCTCGAAGATTTTTATGTGGATCAAAAAGGGGCAGGGAAAATTGAACACGATAAGGAATATTGGGAAAATGAAAATACCGAGTATCGAATCCGATATGGATTTCCGTTGCAACCCAAATCAGGACGCATAGCGCCAACCTTCGATTTGCACACCATCATAAAAGCTAAAAGATGGAACTACAACGAAGCCATCTGGAATGACCTTTACGTGGAAGGTGAACTGTGGTCGGAGCGAGATACGGCAAGTTTTGAAACGGGCGAACACCCCGATCACTTCGATGATGATTTGGTGAAAAAAGCAGTTCCCTTGAATCGGCAACGGTACTTTATGCAGGATGAAGTAATGAACGATCAGGGCAATATTGATTTCACTTGGGATATGGATAAATTTTTTCCCGAAAAAGATCAAGCTGGAACTTACCAATACTATCTGAGATTCAAAGCACTTGACCAAGAGGATATTGACATTAATATTACCACCCAGGTAGCTGGACAATCCAATGTTAGAAAGATTACTTTTGATATGCCTGAACTGAAAAATAGTACGATGTACGCGCTACAAGTCGTTCAGAAAAATATTCAAAAACAATCAGCTTCCAATAGCTCCGCTACCAATTTCGTAGCTAGTTATACATCAGAAAATGAAGAGCAAGACACTTACAGTAATTATCAAATTATCTCGCAAGCGTCTGCCATCAATGAATCGAAAAAGGTGGGTAATAATGAGCATTTGGTCTATGTCTATTATTTCCAAACAAGTGCCTACAATACCTTATCAGAAAAATTAGCTGGCGCAACCCTCGAATCCGTAGATGGTAATTTGTACTTACAGACGGAAGAAGCCTTTGATGAGTTTGACATCTTCGGAGCAACCGATGCCGACGGAAAGGCGATTATGCCAAGGATGTTTTTGACTGATCCATTTGAGTCAGATTATCACACCAAAGTTGCAAGTAAATTGTTACGAGAGCCGCTCATAGATTACTACGATGTGATGCAGGGAGGTAATCCTGTAATCTACGGCAATTATAGTTACAGCCTTCTGGGAACTATTATGGATATTCTCAATGAAACATTGAACTTTGATTGGACGGCTAATAACATTTCATTTACATTAAATGGAAATGTGTACGATGGCTACGACGAAGCCCTACGGACTCAGGAATTGAATCGAACGTGGAGTGGTCTGAACACCGTCTTCGGCGGCGATGGAGATGGGATGCAAACCCTCAATGGTATGTTGCCCGATGATTGGGACTTTAATATGGGAAGTACAAACGGCACGGAGCATGCTACCTTGGCTGGTCTAGCCATTAAATATGATATTCACCAACGCGCCGAGGACGACGCAGAAGTGATAGAAGAGTGGGCTACCGAAATGATTGATACCTACGTACCTGCCATCACTCAACCTTTCGTAGTTGCGGGTGGGCATCATTTCCAGACCTACTTTGAAAATAATTACACCGCCTTTTTGGACTGGCATGCTGAATTGTTGAACCGACAATTGGTCTTATTGAAGAAAAATATTCAAGTTAACTCGGCTAGTGCAGGTATTCCTTCCAGCAATTCCAATGCCTCAAAAGGAGCTAACAATGCTTCTACTGAGTATCAATTGAATATTTCTTCCGAAAGAGGATTTAGTAATTATCGGCTGGAAACGGGGAGCGAGGAGGCGTTTAATTTTAAGATGTATTGAGGGGTTAGTCCGAGAGGATAATTTATAGCTCCGCAAATTAAGAACCAATAATCGTAGAGTGATTTTATATCAGCTCCTAATTTGTGGCGCTATAAAG